>JBLFXO010000103.1:0-10547 GCA_047609865.1 Arenicella sp. | reverse complement strand
AAAAATGAATTTATAAGATGCTCCTTTATCTTTACTTAATGTTGCCAGATCTTCAGGTAATTTATAATCGGCTATCCCAAACATTTGTGCGCTCTCTTCATCTAAAGGTCCAACTACGCTTACTACCTTACCGCCTTCTTTGACAACCTCAAAAGCTTCAGCAGTATAACTTTGCCCTAGCGTATCAAAAACGATATCTGCATCTTTTACAATCGTTTTATAATCTTCAGTTTTGTAATCGATCACACGATCCGCTCCTAAGTCTTTAACCCATTGCACATTATTTGTACTTGTTGTGGTATAAACATAAGCGCCTTTAGCTTTAGCATATTGAATGGCAAAACTACCTACACCGCCTGATCCCGCATGTATTAGTACTTTGTCATTTTCCTTAATGCCAGCATACTCGAGAGATTGTAAAGCTGTAAGTCCGGCCAAAGGCAAACTTGCTGCCTCTTCAAAAGAAATGTTTCCCGGTTTCTTAGAAACAGCCATGCTATTAACTGCAACATACTCAGCAATCGTACCCATTTGTTCTTGAGGTACTCTTGAGTAAACGAGGTCTCCAATTTCTAATGTGCTTACATCATTTCCTTTTTCTATTACGACTCCACTAACATCATAAGCAGTAGTGCTCGGGAATGGAATAGGGAGCATGCCTTGAAGGTTTCCAAGAACGATACTTTTATCTATTGGGTTGATGGCGGCTGCCTTTACCTCAATAAGAACATCATTTGCTTCTATGTTTGGTTTGCTAATTTCATTAAAGGCTAAACTATCTTGGATATCCCCGTATTTCACTATTTGTAATGCTTTCATATATATGTGTCTTTATTAGTTTATAATAACTTGACACAAAATTAAGGCATGGGATTCCCAAGAAAATTGACCTATGATAAGAAAATTATTTCCCTGCTTTTTTGACGCGAATGCGACTTAAGCTTTCTTGGGTAATACCCAAGTAGGATGCGATATAGTAATTTCTGGCATACTGCTCTATATCAGGGTATTGCTCTAAAAATAAATCATACCTCTCTGAAGCACTTAATTGTAATTGATTCAAAATACGCTTTTGCAAACTAACCACGTGACGCTCTAAATTATGTCTTTGATATGATTCGAATTCAGGGAAACGCGCATGGATTTCATCCAGTTCTTTGGCTTTGAATTCAAGAACTTTTGATTCAGTCAAACACTCTACGGTAAGAGTTGCGAGCTCATCAGAATGAATAGCTATGTAATCGCTTATCCACCAGTTTTTAATTGCAAATAATAAGGTGTGTTCCTTCCCGTTTTTATCAATGCAGTAAGATCTTAAACATCCTTCTGTGACAAAGAATGTTTTCTTTACAACTTGACCTTGGCGGATTAGGATCTCACCTTTAGGAAGTACTTTCTCTTTGCCAATAGACAAAAGATACGCCTCAGCCTCCAAACTAAGTTGGATTTGGCTCTTGATTTTATCGATTAGCTCTTGCAAATCTCCGTGGCCTGATTATTGGAAGTTTATTTTAAGCAAAGGTACTCATTTCAAGCGTGCCCCATTTTTCTTATTCACCACCGAAGAGAGTTGTCTAGTGCGTTTGATGCCGACTAAAAGGAGGGATTAAATGAATAAGTCGATTAGACCAAGGGATTGGCGTTGCTTGTACTTAATATGTTTCCATTCATTTTCAACGCTGTTATTTTCATTTTCGAAATGAAACTTTCGTATTGCTACCCTTTAATTTATGAGCGTTAAATTCAGATATTTGAGAAGTCTCAAACCATTGAAAGAAGATAATTGAAACAATTGGTAGGATGCAGATAGCAGCTGCTATTGAAGGTTTATCTAGTAATAGAAGTGATGCTACTATTGTAACACCTAGGACCACTGCTATGAAGATCAATTTTCTCTTCAAGAGTTGGGCGAATGATTCCGCTATGGCGACAATATCATGTACATGGTATTCAGATAATTCAGAGCATTTGCTACAAACAATTTCAAATTCGTCTCCATAATGCGTAGCATATTTTACCCTGTTATTATGTTGGTTTGGAGTTTTATTGATTTCATTGCAATGTTTGCACTTAACTGTCAGATTCATTCGACTTTTTAATTAATGTTAACCTTTGAGTAAATCATAGGCATTTTTAGATGCCGCACTTAGTGTGATTCCCAGACCTGATGTTGTCCATTCCTAAAGGCTTTGGATTCTTCTTAAAGTAATCATCCATTTTTTAGGTGAGTTCCTACCTTCAGGCCTCAAACAAGAAAAAGAAAGTGATGAAAAGGGAATAATATTTGGAGCGTTTTTAATCTTTTAATTTAAGGGTATACAGTGCGACAGCTCAAGAATACAAAGGAGATTATGATGATTTTGTAATGGGCTTGGTACTTGATGATAGGATTCAGGATAAGTCTGATTCTCATCTGACAGATTATTATCATTTAGTAATGACTCATTAATAACCCAGACAACACCTTGCCGAAGCAGTCCACTTTTATTTGGGTTATTTTCACCTAAGAGACTGGTTTCTTGCAATATAGTAAATTAAGTTATTCTTGTGTTACAATGGCATAAAAAAGCCTCCTCTAATTAACGAAGAGACCTTTAAAAATATTCAGTTTTAAGTATAGGTAAATGGTTAAATCAAAAGTCTTTTAATATCGGGAGTTATTGCCGCCGTAATTACTTTGAAAAGGATTTGGTGCCACAAAACGAAGTGATAGCTCTAGGCCTCCTCTAAATTTGGACACTGTTTGAAGAGAGGAAACATTGATGTCGTATCCCACGCCAAAGGCCCATCCTGCATATTCAATAATCATCTTTGCCGCAATAGCGTCTTTCGTTCTAAAATACGCTCCAGCATAGAGAGCAGCTCCGTTTTTTAAACCTGTAAACTTAGAGTTTTGAGATAGTAAATATCTCATCAAGGTACCAACAAAAATCTCCTGGGCTGGTCCTTGTCTAGCGTACATGAATCCTGGTACAAAGGCCCATTTAGAATCTGGGATTGAGATGACCCCGGTTCCGTGAGCGACAATTCGCATAGGTTGGTTTTCAGTTGATCCTAAAAATGAATAATCAGGCCTGTTTAAGTGAAAAACACCTAAGCCGATATTAAAATTTAGGTCATTATTTCCTGTCACTTTGATATCACCTCCACTATTATTGTAGGTCCAATTGGCACCAGCACCCAAATCAAAATTTGTGAATGATGAAGTTCCATAAGCTCCTGCTTGAAGTGAAGAGTTGAGTGTTTGCCCGTCATATTGAGAGGCCCAAGTTAAATTAGAGAAATCAATTTTTCTTTGCATATAACCCGCTGAAATTCCTGCACCAAAGGTGTTGTTTTCATCTGCCTTAATGTGATAAGCGATTGACAATGCTCCATTTCCTGTTCCGAGATTTGCGTCACCCGCTTTATCGGAGAAAAAATTTAAACCGGCCGCCAGGTAACCATTTGTGTTTTTATTTTTATTGAATCGCATGTGATATCCCATGGCAAAAGTTCTGTAAGGTGAGGCAACTGCTTTCCATTGATCTTTGAAAACAATATTTGCTTCTACGGGATGTATTGCCCCAGCCATTGATGGATTCTGTTGCAAAGGCATCATGTAGAATTGTGAAAAATGAATGTCCTGAGCCTTAACAGAAGCAATGGATGTCATTACTACTGTTAGTGCCAGTGAAAGCTTGAAAATATTGAATGTTGATTTCATAATAATTGTTTTTAATTGCTTATCTCAGTAAAGTGATATTTCCGTTTTGTGAAACTGATGTACCGTCAATGAGATCAGCCTCTAATTGATAGACATAAACGCCTGTACTCATTTCTTTTCCGTTTCGGATATGTGTTCCATCCCAACAGGAATTTGGGTCAATTGATTCGAATACTAATTCACCCCAACGATCGTAGATTTTGAATTGCATATTCACTACACATGTTCCCAGTACACATTCAAGAGCATTGGCGTCTCCTGAGTTTGGTGTAAATGCGGTTGGAACAGCAACTTCTCCACAATCGTAATCAACTATAATTTGAGTACATGCAGAATCAGAACAAACGCCATTAGAATAAACTACACAGATGGTTGTTGTTTGAGTAGGGGAGATTGATGGGGATGAGCAATCATCACAATCAAGCTCTTCACTTGGTGACCATATGAACGATCCGCTCCCAGTATATGTAGGATTCAATGTGATGGAGCCTCCATAGGTTGTGGTATATGAACTTGGGAAATCAATAGTTGCTTGATCAGCTATGTCAATATAGATAGTATCAGAAGTGCCGCAAAGGCCAGCAATGCTATAGACGATCTGATGTGATCCAATTCCGGCGATATCGGTATTAAATGTTCCATTTACAACATCTGTAATTCCCGTCCCAGACCAAACTCCTCCACTTACTGAAGCCATTAAGGTAACATCTCCAGTTCCGAGACAATAAGGGCCTGCGTCTGTAATATTTACAGCTGAGCCATCTGTTATTGTGATATTAAATGTTGCCGTATCAGGACATAAACCTGATGTGATGTAGGTGATTAGATATGATCCGGAGCCTGAAGCGTCCAAATCTATTTCTCCTGTGCTTGAATTGATAACTCCTGAATTGTCGATTGTAAAAACACCTCCGTTGGTTCCTACTATAGTTGCATTAGGATTTACCTCTGATGTACAAAAAGTAGTTGATGCGTAGGAGATGCTCGCATCATCTGAAGGATTTACTATTATGGTGATGGTATCAGCATCTCCACAAGCTCCCAAGATGGTGTAAATGATTTGATGATTACCTGACGTTGCGGTTCCCGGATCAAAAATGCCAATGCTGGCGTCCGTGATTCCATTACCTGTCCATGTTCCACCTCCATCAATAGATGAGAGATTAACTGAAGCTTCAGATTCACAAAATGGGCCGGCTGCAGTAATTGTAGCATCTAATGAGCTTGAAATAGTTAAGTTAAATGTAGAAGAAGAAGAAGGACAGAGTCCATTCGTTAGATAGCTTACTATATAATTACCAAGTCCAGATGAGAGTAAATCTATCTCTCCTGTGCTCGAGTTAATTACGCCACCAGCGTCTATTGAAAATGTGCCGCCATTCAAGCCACTAACAGTTGGGATTGGATTGCCGCTTGAAATACAAAATGTTGATTGTGCATATGAAAATCCTGGATCATCTAGTGCGTTAACTGTAATTTCGACACTGTCTATGTCTCCGCATAATCCGGTAAATTCATGGTAAATCGTGTGTAATCCGGCGCCTGCTGACACTGGGTCAAAAGTACCGACTGTTGTGCTGGTAATACCGACACCAGACCATGTTCCCCCTGGATTTAAAGCTGAAAGATTGATAGATGGATCATTTTCACAAAAAGGGCCTGCAGCATTAATGCTGGCATCCTCAGAATCTAGAATGTCCAATGAGAAAGAACCTGTAGTAGGGCATGAGCTATTGGTTAAATATGATATGGTATAACTGCCGGCTCCAGAGGCAGAAAGGTCTAAAGATCCGCTTGAGGCGTCAATCACGCCTGCATTGTCAATTGAAAATGTTCCGCCAGACAGCCCTGTAACAATTGGTAAAGGATCTGTATCGCTTGAGCAATAAGTTGAGTTGCTGTATGTGAACGTAGAATCATCCATTGCATTAACTGTTATGGCAATAGTGTCATCATCTCCACATGTCAAATCATAAATGATATTATGAACCCCAATTCCAGCAGTAGAGGGATCAAAAGTTCCATTCACTGCATCTGTTATTCCAGGTCCAGACCATGTACCTCCTGAATTAAGGGACGTTAAGTTTATTGGTGTATCTGAAATGCAGTAAGGACCCGAAGCCGTAATGGTCGCGTCACATGAAGTGCAGACTGCCACTAAATCTACTTGATCAACAATTAAATAACCGAAGCAAAAGGAAAAGAGACCTCCACAAGTTGCCGTAGTTTGCATAACGTTGTCAGGTCTAAAATTCCCCATGACCATCCATGATTCAGTACCTGTAGCAATAAATGAACCGGTGATGGTGGTACAAATTGTATCAATTATATTTCCTGAGGGATTCGCAATTTGAGGTGTTGCATTAACTAATGAGCCAGGTCCAAGATACTGTTGGCCTGCGTTATCAACATCAATGTCAACCATGCCATTGGTAAACCATAATCCAAGGCCATCTGTCGGAACATATGCAAAACTGCCCGGGCTAGTTTTTACTGTTATCGTAGCACAATATTCTTGTCCAGCAACTAGGGTAGAGGTTAGTTGGGTTTGAACATATTCTCTTGAATTTGAACCGCCCGTACCACCAACTTCAACAGAAGTGAAAAAACCCACTGAGGCAGTTCCCATTCCACAATTGTCAGTTGGCGCGGCTCCTGTACAACTTGAATTGTAGTAGTCAGGGGTTGAACCATTGCCAGGACAAGTAAGACACGCTGTTCCCATCCAATCTTGAACTTGTGAGTAATCAGTAAAGATTTCAGAGTTTATGGTACCACAATCAGATGACATTGTTTCGAAACTTGAATTGCCAATAAGATTTGGACCACAAGTGCTAGGGCATTGCGCCTTGGATTCACTAGCCAAAGTCAAAATACATGTAGTTAATAGAAGTGCTAAGACATTTGTCAGACTGATTCTCAAATATTTCATTTTGTACGAATTTTAATTCGATACCAAAAATAGATGAGTTCATTCGCATGACCACAACAATTGGGGTGGACAAAAGGTAGACGAGTTGTTTAACTATTTGAAAAACAGATTGATAAAGTTTCTAATGAAAATATTTAGATGGATTTCAGAAAGACGGTGAGGTCAGCTTTTGGTTCAAGTTCAAGCTTTTTACGCAATCGATATCTTGACTTTTTAATACTATCCGGTTCAACATTCATGATGTTAGAAATGTCCTTTCCGGATAAGTCCATTAAAAGTAAAGAACAAAGTCTTTGTTCTGTTTTCGATAATTTAGGATGCTTATTTAACAATCTTCCCATAAACTCTTGATGCGCCTGATCAATTTTTAAATCAAGCTCTTTTCTGTCTTGATCAATATGTAAATTATGATTGATTGAAACGAGCGCTTCAATCACCAAATTAGAAGTTGGTATTTCTTTTTTTATCGCATTTAACCTACTTTGAACTTCTCCCAGGATGTTGTTTTTTTCAAGCATATAGGTACTGAAGTTTTCAATTTCTTTCTTTTTAAAATCTACTTCCTTTTGTAACAATTGTTGCTTCTCTCCCAAATGTTGGGCTTCCAATTTATTTTTTTCTAAGGAAGTTCTTAAGGTTCTGATCAATAAGAAGGCTATAACTAATCCCATTAAAATTAGGCCTAACATCAAGTATAGGTAGGTTTTTTGATAACGGCTTTCAGTTTCAGCCAATTCTTTTTCTTGTTTTACCAATTTCAGTTTACTCTCCTCTTCTTTCATTGCTACTTCCATTTCTAGGTTAGCAATACGGTCTAGCGTTTGAGAACCCATTAATGAATCTTCAAGTTGATTAAAGATCTTAAGGTGGTGAAGAGAAGAATCGGTTTGCCCCATTTCATAGAAGCAATTACTTAGTTCTCTGTTCGTTTCAGCCAAGAAAAAAAGTGATTCAATGTTTTTGTAAATTGAGTTTGCCTCTCTAAGATCCGCCAAGGCTAGAGTATAGTTCTTTTTTTGTGTGTGAAGTCGTCCTAAATTTAGTTTGGTCGTTCCAACAAGTAGGATGTAATTTAATTTCTCTGCAATTTTTAAAGATTTAGTATACAGCATGTAAGCGATCTCAGCGCTGTCTTTTTGAAGCATTATATCGCCTTGATTGTTTAAGATAACTGCCTCATAGAGTTGACTATTTGCACTTTGATTAGCTATAGATGCCTTTTTGTAATAGTATGCAGCAGTGTCCAAGTTCGGCAAATCAAAATAGGCTAAACCAAGATTTGTATAAAGCCCAACTAATTGTTTCGCGAATGTTATTGTGTCTTCTGCGTAGATTTCTTCTGCCAATTGCATTTGATTAATTGCTTCGCGATATTTACCTAAACGTGTGTAAACATTGGCCGAATTGACTTTTATTGTTGCGTAAGACACCAGGTTTTTCGTGTTTTTATAAAAGTTCGAAGATTTTTCAAAACACTTTAAAGATTCATGATAATTTCCTAAATGATAGTAGAGTAGTCCCAGTTTCGCGCCACATTGAGCTATCGGAATCATTTGGTTAAATTTAAGAAGTAGTTCTAATTCTTGTAATTTAAACTTGATTGATTTAGAGTAGTTTTCAGATTTTTGACTGCTATCACTTAAATCATGAAAAATAAGTGCTTGATCGTATAAGCTTGTAGAATTCTCGGTTTGAGCAGCAATGTTGCTAGCTATAAAAAAAGTAAATATTAAAACTGTTAACCAACGCATCATACCTAAAATATAGGGATGTTAAATATAGAAAAAATCAAGCGACCAAAAAGGGCAGTCTGTCAAATGTTGATTACAGACTGCCCACCATGAAACTAATCTACTTTATCAGCGTTTTGGATTTATAATTTAGTGAATTTATGAATCGAAGTCCCTTCATGAGTTTCTATCCTCAGAAAATAGATTCCTGACTTAAAATTATTTATATCAAGAATGATATTGTGGTTGTTTTGCAGATTTCCTATTAAAAGGATTTTGCCTGACGAATCATAAATATTCAATAAAAGTATTGGATTTTTTGAGACAATTTGAAGATGGTCAACAGCAGGTATTGGATAAATCAAGAGTTTTTCTTTTTTATTTGATGTTACTTCAAGATTCTCTATTAATTGACAAGCAGATGTATCTGAACATCCGTTGTTATTTACAATCACCGCAAAATTACCGTTTTGGGCAGGAAAGAAATTTTGACCGACTTCTCCTGGGATAGGGTTAAATGAATTGTCACAATCTATCCATTGATAGTTCATTCCGTTTGCATTTGAAAATAAATCTAAGCCATTGTTGGTAACAGAGATGTCTACAGCATTGATGGTTAAATTCAAACTTACAATGGAATCACATCCTCCAACCGAGGTAAAAGTGTAGGTCGCCGTATTGTTATCCGCTGAATAAGTATTTCCATCTATCCAGGTTATTGGATTACAAGAAGAAATAATGTCATTTGTGGATATCACTGTTGAGCATACATTTCCTTTTACCCATAACTGAAATTTGACGTTGCTCGCAACCTCCCCGTCAATCCATACTTCTCTTTGATAGTTGCTTATCGGCGCCCATGTGAAAGAGTCATATGCTCCACAATTATGAAAGATCCTTTGAGATAACATATCATCTGTAAATGGACCACACAAAACAGTGGGAATCGTATTAAAAGCGTCTTGATTTTGACCAACCCAACTGCTGTTGAACAATGTGTCGACATAGCCCTGATGTAATGATAAGTTGTTTTGCACTCGCCAGATGATAGAATCATGAGTCGTAGTTACATCTGTACTATCTGAACTAGATGAGATTCTTACTTCTTTAGTACCTGATAAGTTAGACAGAATCAGTGGAGTAAATACCCCTCGAATATTGGTATCCAATGATCCCGAGGTTGGAAGATTTCCGACTCCTGATCCTAAGTCTAGTCCAATTTGGACATAACCATTTTCGTCTACAAAGGTGTTAGCAGTGTTGCCATTAAAATCAAAGAAGTAGAATCCGGCAACTGATACATTGGCTGCTTGGTCAAGAGATGTAAATGGGTTAGAGGATGAGCCGGTTTGAGCAATTGATACTTGCGATACCCCTAGTAATGTGAGTAGTAAGAAGTGAAATAGACGTGTTTTCATGTTTTTAAATTTTAGTTATTTAGTAGGTGCAAATAACATTTAAAATTTAATTGCTACCAATATCTTATAGGGGACAAAAAGGGGACAAGAACACTTTAATTAGAGTTAGTTTACACTATAAGGCATAAAAAAAGCCCCTTTGCAAATTGCAAAGGGGCTTTTAAAAATATTCAGTTTAAAGAATTACTCAGCACTCGGTGCTGCTTCTTCTTTTCTTTCTGGTTTAGGAAGTAATACTTTTCTAGAAAGTTTGAATTTCTTCGTTTTCGGATCTTGTCCGATTACTTTGAATTTCAATACATCTCCTTCTTTACATACTTCTTCAACTCTCTCAACTCTTTTGTGCTCTAGTTCAGAGATGTGGATTAATCCATCAGTACCAGGTAAGATCTCAACAAAGCAACCATATGCTTGCACAGATTTTACTTTTCCTTCGTAGATAGCATCCAGCTCAACAGTAGGAGGGAAGGCAATCAATTTAATTTTATCAACCGCTGATTTCATATCGTCAGCATTTGCAGATAAAATTTGAACTCTACCTTCACCAGTATCAATCTCTTCGATTGTAATTGTAGTGTTAGTTTCTTTTTGAAGTTCTTGAATGATTTTTCCTCCAGGTCCGATAATCGCACCAATGCAATCATTAGGAACAAGGATACCTTCAATTCTTGGAGCAGATGGCTTCAAGTCAGTTGCAGGCTCAGAAATTGTTTTCAACATTTCACCTAAGATGTGAGATCTACCAGCTTTCGCTTGGTTTA
>JBLFXO010000102.1:0-10622 GCA_047609865.1 Arenicella sp. | reverse complement strand
GCTATTTCTACTCCTGGGGATGAGAGATCTGTATTTATTGCAGGAGATGGTAAAACGGTCTATTTCGCTTCTGATGGATACAAAGGGTTTGGTGGATTAGATGTTTTCAAAACAACTTTAAATGATGACGGTACTTGTGGAGAGGTCATTAATATAGGAGAGCCATTTAATACCGCTAAAGATGATTATGGATTTATCACAACGGCCTCAGGAAATGAAAGCTATTTTGTGAGAGAAGGAGATATTTATTTTGCAAACACTTCAGAAGCCGACAGCGATTTAAAACCTAACGTGACGGTGATTATATCAGGAACAGTTAAAAGAGAAAACGGAGATCCTGTTCAGATGTATCTTGAATTAGAAGATGGACAAAGCAAAGAGAAAATCTCAACTTCGAAGTCAAATTCAGCTAGTGGTGAGTTTCTATTTTCAACGGCAGATGTCATTGGCGACTATAGAATAAGAGACGCCAATCATGAAATTGTTGACACCTCATTTACTTTAAAGCTAATTGATGGCGTTGCCGAATATCATGTAGATATTATCATTAAAGACAAGCCAGAAGCTGTCACCACAACAAGCGGAAACAAAAGCATTTTGGTCAACTTTGAGCATGATAGGGACATACTTGATGCTGAAGACAGAAAACAATTAGATGAAATCATAGAAATAACTCATACATCAATTACATTCGAGATTTCAATTATTGGTCACACAGATTCGCACGGGTCTTCAGAATACAATGAGAAACTTGGATTTGAAAGAGCGACCTCAATGAAAGAATATTTAATTAAAAATGGCGTAGACAAAGCAAAGATAATAATCAAGTCTATGGGAGAAAGCAAGTTGCTAGAAGAGGATAATAAACATAGAGCCGCCGCCGAAAGAAATCGAAGAGCTGAGCTTGATATTACTTATACTTATTAAGATGACACAAATTATTAAAGCCGGTTCGGCTATTGCACTTTTAACTTTATTAGGATGCTCAGCATCATCAAAAACAACTGAAAAAATTGAAACCATTGAAATGGTGACTCAAGAGATCACAACTTACAAAGTTGGAGATCAGGCTTTTGGTGGAACGGTGTTCATTGTCAACGAAGCGGGCACTCATGGCTTGGTATGCGCAAATCAAGATCAATTTGCGAACTCGTCTTATAATGAATGTTCTGACATGATGAACAATCCTGTTTACCATGATGCTACAGGTAAAAATTATTTTGATTGGAGGTTGCCAAAAGTTTGGGAAGCGAATAAAATGTATTTAGCTCTTCATGTTATTAATCAAGGAGGATTCTCTAATTCTGGATATTGGACATCTCAGGGCCCTAGCTCCTTTGAGAAGATGAGTTTAGTTAATTTCTCTAATGGACTAGAGTTTACATCTTTGAAATCAGACACTTACAGAGCTCGAGCTGTCAGAGCATTTTAATTTCATTTATTTTTCCAACCCTTTCGAATTTCGGGCATCTATAAAGTGTATAAATGTTCGGTCTTCGGACCATCTTCATAAAACAAGGTAGTAGCTGTTAAATCTAAAAGACAATGATCTTGAACTTTAGATTAAAATTGAAGTTTTCTCATAGAAACGTTTAGCATTTATACCAGTTGACCAAAATTAACTGAATTTTGAAACCAAGAGCAGAAACCCGGCTCTTGGTTTTTTTATGCCTTATTTTAAACGATAACGAATTGAAGTGAACACTCCAATTTCTCTGTTAGATGTATAGTTGAGGTCAGAAGGAATCTGACCGTTGCCATCATAAATATTCAAAAGACCTTGCTCAAAATTGACACCAGCCTCTATGATAAACCTGTTGAACTTGAATTCAGGGCCTATTTGTGCCAATACACCAATATTATGTTTTACAAAGAGGTCGTTAAGTGAAGTAAGAGTTTCTCCTTGAACTGTGTAAGAAGAATTGATAAAACTATATGACGGTCCAAGCTTCGTTTTAATCGCCCATGGGACAGACTTAGTTATAAAATTAGCAGAATAAGATGCTGTTAAAGCTAATTTCAAATACGAAATCTCACTTATTTTTTCTTGATAAAAACCTTGTTTATAAACACCCAATTTATTTGTTGTCGTTCCTTTCATAAAAGACAATTGAGTTGCCCAATTATCATTAAAACCAAACTCAGCTTGAAGACCGTAATATCCTCCGAGTGAAAGTTTAGATGATGAAATAGTGTTCTTCTCTAAAGCATTTCTCGTTTCATTATCCCTAATCCAAGTTCGGTTTGCTGCTCCAATTATACCCAAGCTAAAGCTTCGTTGAGATTCTTTTTTAATTGGATTCAAATCTATTGAAGGAATGAGTGGAGCGTTTAGCACATTTGAAATCTTTTTGACAGCTGTAAAATCATATTTCTGAGCATCTTGATCTATTACCATTTCCTCACGAATACTATGTTGGTTCAATTCTACCGGCATTTCAATAACTCTGATTTCAGAATAGTTTCCTTGATTGTAATTAGTCACATTGTTATCGGCATAGAGATTAGCTTCTTCAACAATGCTGTCCTCATTACTTAAAACCTCTACAGTTTCAACAAGGGCAAATTCATTTCCTTCACTTAAGTTTTGACATAATTCTGAGTCTTTTGTTATTTGAGGGACTAAAGAAATTGAAAGAATAGCAATAGCTGCAGCAGCGTATCTTCTCCAAGAAGTAGATTTAACTTTGATAGTTGGAGCCAATCTATCCCATACATGATCCACGGTCATCTTATCTTGGATCTTGTCCCATCCATCACCAGGTGCTGCGATAACAACTTGATCAAAACTTTGTTTAACTACAGAATCAATCTTGGCAGCGTCTAATTGATCAAAGTCAAATACTGGCGCTGTTATTGTTTGTTTTTCAAATGAGCTCTTAACTTTTTGGTCAAGATTATGATCATCTAACTCTTTAAAGTCAAAAGCAGGAGCCTTGAATTCTTGCGAATCAAAACTTTCTTTAATTTTCCTTATGTCTTTATTTGACTTCACTTTCTATTAAAAGCTTTTTTCAATAGGGTTCTCGCCCTATTCAATTGTGATTTTGAAGTACCTACAGAGATATCCATGATTTCTGCAATCTCTTTATGTGTGAATCCTTCAATGGCATACAGCTTCAAAACCATTGCAGACTTTGTAGGTAATTCATTGACCTTTGCAATTACTTGAGCTGAGGGAATCAATTCCAATTCACTTTCATATTCAGGCAACTCTTGTTCGTATTCAATGTTCTCTAACATGTCAGAGAATCGCTTCTTCTTTCTTAAAGTAGAAAGAGCTGAATTCACCATAATTCGTCTAATCCAACCTTCAAAAGAGCCATTAAAACTGAAGAGGTGCAGTTTAGAATAAACAGTCATGAAACCATTTTGTAAAAAATCCGCAGCTTCATCTCTGTCCTCAGCATAGGTAATACATACCGCAAACATCTTATCAGCATATACATGATACAACTCTTCCTGAGCTTTACGCTCATTATTCAGACATCTCGTGATTAATATACGTTCTTGCTCTTCGCTCAATTTTTGAAAATTGCTTTATTATCTTGAATAATACGACCGACTACTAATTGATAAATTGGAATATTATCAGTGGTGCTAATTAACACCAAATCTTCTCCATTTTGTGAAATAAGATCAGCATTAGTCCACATTGTATCATCCACTAATGCGAACCAATCATCTACGTTAAATTCAATATTTACTTTTTTAGGCATATCCTTATCTAAAAGAATAAACTGACTTGCCGCTTCATCCATCCCTTCAATATCAAACAAAAGTTCTTCAGAAACTTCAAAACTAAAATCTCTACTATCCGGTCCATTTTTATATTTCCCCTCCAAAATTAGCGAAGGTTGACCATTGATAGAGCTGGCTCCCATTTGAATATCCAATTTTTGATAATCACCTTGTGGCAAATCGTAAGCTAGTTCTTTGATTTCAGCCGATCCATTTAGGTCAGAATTTAATCCTTCTTGAAAAGATCGCATGAAAGAAATATCATCTCCCTCAACTCTATCACCGACAACATCAAACTTTGTCAAATTAATTTCGCCAAATTGAACCTGCAGTCCCTGATCACCCTGATCTTGAATCATTTTGAATGAAAAATTGACATCAACGGGCTTCTTAAGCTCTGCTTTTTCGCAAGAAGCTAATCCAATTAATCCTATCACCGCTATCACTAAATACACCTTCATACTTTACTAGATGCTTAAAATAACCAAAAGGTTGGGAAATTTGCTGCTTTTTTTGAGGATTGGAAATCGTTTGAAATCCTTGTAAGCGCTCAGAACGTTCATTTCAATTGTTGACATCACAATATTTTGTGAATAAAAGCAAGCTCACTATTTTTGTTTTCAGACTGTTAGCTCATAAATTGCATCCACATTAACACCTTAGAATATGTCTGTTTGGAAAGAGATTCGAGTTCAAGATATTGTCAAAAATAAGAACGACCTAGATGTAAGTAAAATGTACAAAGCAGGGGCAATTGCGAATAGCCGTGTTTATAAGGCTCTTGAAATTGAAACTTATGAAGAATTTGTAAAGGTGCTGGCTCAACTTGAACCAGGGTTCGAAGAATACTTAGTTTTTGAAAAAGATCACTATCAAGAAATGCCTGATACGGCTTAGTGACTGATTGGAAACAATCTTGAAATGTTATCAGTAATTGTATTTCCACCATCTAAAGGAGCAGACTCCTCATCAATGTCTTCCTCTTCTGAAGATCCTATCCACATTCCGTAACCAGTATTAGAATAAGATTCCATTGGGCGAATATCACCAGATGTTTCTTCACTGTTCAAATTGATCTCGCTTGAAGATCCACCAAGTGAAACATCAGCCACATCATTAAATTGAATTGGAGCGCTCAAACCATCAAATGAAGGTGTTGTGAATGCTGAAGCCAATAAATTTGCTGAAGATGAAATTGAATTATTTGAGTTTAACTCCGATCTTAAGGCGGCAGACTCTTGAAAATTTGAAATAGACTCATCCGCTCTGCTAAAGGCATCAGCAACAGGTGCTTCATCCATAGAGATAATTGCTTTTGAAGCCACTAGACCTACAAGCATTACCATTCCTATTAGAGCATTTTTATTCATTTCGTGTCGACTAAAATCGATATTATATCGTTTAAGTCATTGTTTTTTTGTTCAATTATACTTTTTTGACGAACAACATATGATTTGGTTGCCAAAATGGACCGCAAAGGTATAATTATTTTTTACAGCCTGTACTATTATTTTACTTTCGCCCCCTTGTTTCCTGAGATTTACGTATATTTAAGCTCCTCAAAAAAAACAAGAATGAAACGAACACTGACTTCTCTTACGCTATTGGCAACACTTTTATTTTCAGCCAATGCAATCGCTCAAATTGATAATGACTTAAATGTAAATCTGCCAAAAGGCATGACTGATCATGAGAAGTTAATTATGGAAGATTATTTACAATCATTCAATGATAGAGGAATAACCACGCCCCCTGCATTTTCGAATATAAGAACGGCTGCAGAATGGGAAGAAGTTCAGGCTTTAGTAATTACCTGGACTAACCAATACAACACTATTCAATCACAAATTGTTGATGCATCTCAGGATGAGTGTTTAGTAATTATTCACTGTACAGATTCTAACTCAGTTAAATCTATATTGAGTGGAAATGGAGTACCTGACACGAACATAGATTACATTGAGGTTGACTACAATTCTGTTTGGATTAGAGATTACGGAGCAAATACTATGTACAACAATTACGTTGAAGATTTGTTTTTGGTTGATTGGATGTACAACAGACCAAGACCAGATGATGATATCATTCCTGATGCCTACGCAGCGCACCTTGGGTTAGATTTATATTCAATGACTTCTTCACCAAACAACATTATGTCAACTGGCGGTAACTGGATGTCTGATGGTGACAAAATCGCTTTTTCTTCTGAGTTAGTTTTAGATGAAAATGACGGAAACGGACCGTATGCTCTTTCTTACCCTAATCATTCTGAAAATCAATTAGATCAGCTATTTCAAGATTGGATGGGAATCAATGATTACATCAAAATGACGGTTTTACCATATGATGACATCCACCACATTGATATGCACATGAAAATTATTGATGAGCAAACATTGTTGATAGGTGAATATCCAGCCGGAGTATCTGACGGACCTCAAATTGAAGCGAACTTACAATATGTTTTAGGGAACTTCACTACAAAATTCGGAACGCCATTTGACGTTCACAGAATTGTTCAACCACCGAGTACAGGTGGAAATTATCCCGGACCTGGAAATGCATACTACAGAACTTATGCGAACCAGACTTTCGTAAACAACACTATTTTATTACCAACTTATAGAACTGAATTTGATACGGTCGCACTCAACAAGTTTGCTGAAATCATGCCTGGATATAACATTGTTTCTATTGACGTAGATAACGGTGGTGAGAACTTAATCGCCTCAGGCGGAGCGATCCACTGTATCACGCATACCGTTGGTGTGAATGATCCAATTTATATCTCCCATCAAAAATTAGAAGATACGAATGATGACACTAATCCTTATCCTGCATCAGCTTTTGTAAAGCATAAAGATGGAATTACAGGTTCATCAATTTGGTATAAGACTTCAATAGGCGGAACTTATAGTGAAGTTACAATGACAAACACTTCAGGTGATGATTGGGATGGATTAATTCCAGCTCAGGCAGACGGAACAACAGTGTACTATTATATTGAAGGAACAGCAGTTGGTGGTAAGCAAGTTACTCATCCAATTCCAGCACCAACAGGATACCACAAATTCACAGTTTCGACTAGTGGTGGTGGCGGTGGAGTTGGTATTGATGAGAACCCAATCACGATTCAAGACATCTACCCTAACCCAGCTTCTGAGATTACCGTGATTCCAGTTCATTCAAACCATAGCGTAAACTGTACTATTAACCTGACCAACATGTTGGGCCAAGTAGTTGAAGAAATTTACAGCGGTTCTCTTTCACAAGGAGACAGAAACTTCTTTATTGATGCTTCACAACACGCAGCTGGCATGTACCAAGTATTAGTTCAAATGGACGACTACAAAACGTACAAGAAGTTGATGATTAAATAGGCTGAACCTTAACTTCTACTATGGGAGTAAATCCTATGGATTATATTTCGCTAGTTAGGTTTAGTAACAGTCAATTCCATTTTATTACTCTAATTAAATTGTACCCTTTGTTCATGGGGCTCACTAATGTAATAAACGACCTCTTTGCCATGTTGTTCTTAGCGAAGAACTGATAAACCTATTTACGGTCAAATATGAATTTGCAATTATCACAAAATGAGCTTTGAACCTAAAAGAAGAAAACTATGTGCTTGAAAAATTTTTTCACACTGACGATAATATTATTTGCCTTCAAGAATAGCTTTGCTCAATCATATCCTATTTTTGGGCCAGAAATAAAAGTCACGATCAATGGATTAAGTTTTGACGCCATGGAACCTTTCATTTCATTAGATGAAAATATCATGTTCTTTAATTCTCTAAACTCTACAGATACTACTAATTTGTATTATGCGACAAGAATAAATGACAGCATCTTCAATTATGTTGGGCCTGTCCTAGGCATAATCGATACAGCAGCAAATCATCTTGATGCGGTGGCTTCAATTGATATTTCCAATAATTTTTATTGGACATCTTTGCATGATTTTCCTTTAGTTCCAGAAACATTGTTAAGAGGTGTATATTCAGGGGGATCTATAACCGATACATCCAAAGTTTACGGAAACTTCAATGTATACTTGCCGGGCTGGTTAATTATGGATGCCGCTATTAATTATGATGGAAATATCCTCTCTTATACAAATGCATTTTTCGATAGCTGCATGTTTGGAGCTCCTTGTATAGCAACGATTGGCCTGGCAAACAAGGTTAATGATTCCCTTTTTAACAAATTACCAAACACGGATGCACTTTTTACATATATAAATGATACCAACTACATTTGTTATGCGCCTCAATTAACCCTGGACGGGTTAGAGATGTATTATACAAGGCTTCTCAAGAATACGGTTAACACAGAGATTTGTGTCTCAGTTAGGGATACCCCAACAGATACATTTAGTTCTCCTATGGTCATTCATTCAAACCTTAATTTCACGCCAGAAGCAGCAACGCCTACCTCTGACAAGCAGAAAATATACTACCATCAAAGAAATAGTTTATCTGTCTTTGAACTCTATCTGCGATATAGAACCGGAACCGTAGGGATCGAGAAGACTGAACAAAAAAATAAACTGAAAATTTATCCAAATCCGGCTAGCAATTTTCTAAATGTTGAAATCCCTGCGAAGGGATTATTAAAAATATTTGATATCAGTGGGAAGGTTGTTTTTTCGAAAGACATTATTCCAGGCACTCAGTTTATCGAATTGAATTTGACAAAAGGCCCTTATATACTTGAACTATCATCTAAAGATGAAGTATACCGTGGAAAAATAGTAGTAAAGTAAGCTGCTGGAGTTTATCTTGTAATACTTGACTTCGGAGACAGAACATCTGTCATCAAGTTGGTGAAAGAATAAAAAAACTAACAAAGTAAACCAATGTATGTCCCTCGTTAAATTTCATTAGCGAGGGACATTTTGTCTTCGTTCTTTAAAATTTTTGGGTGTTTTATCGATTAAACAAAACGAATGCCAAATGCTGAATTAAACAGACCTTCCAAAAATTTTTACCTTTACAAACATGAATAAGGACTTTGAAAAAATATTACTGGCCAGAATCAATCAAATGGCTGAGTTTAGAAAACCAATTGCCAGTAATCCGGACTCTCATTTCAAAGTTTATTTACAAGCTACGATTCTAAACGAATTCAATTATTTGGAATTTACCTTAATTAGCCCAGTTCAAATTAAGACCATGGGCGGCTGCAAATTAACATTCAAATCGACTGATAGCGAGTTCGTTTTGAAATCTGAATCTGATATTATTTCAAGTGATTATTCAAGAGGCTCTAAAATTGGAATCACTTTAGTGGACACTGATCTCGACAAAGAGTTTGGTGCTTTCGTCAAGTCAAACGTCATTACGAGTATTCAATTACATTGTAAGGCTGGACAAATCTTTAAAAAGACCGTTTCAGTAAGCTATACTGATATTGACATGAAAGTATTTATCAGTTCATTAGTTCCAAAACAAGCTGAAGCCACTGGGCAAGGAGTAAGTGCTGGTGGCGGATCAAGTATGGGGATTTAATCCCTACTGAAACGAAGGCAAATAATTAGACCCTCCCATTATAGTTTTGAATGTCTTTTCATACAGCATTTTGGTTTATCAAATGAGTTCACAAAGTTCTTAGCATCCGCTTTTCCTTCCATGCCGAAGTACGGATAATGATGAAGCATTTTACCATAAATCGCATTGCAATCTCTTTCATAACGCTCTGTGTCTAATATGTGATAATGCCACAGAATATCTATCGCTAAAGTGAACTGGAAAATAAATGACTTTGTAATCGCAGCTATGTTGTTACTTGGCACCACATTAATGATCGAAGTCATCATCATAAAAATCAAAGAAAAGAAGCTTATAGATTTACAGACTGTAGCTGTTGTAGAGCTGTTACTGCTACTTTGGGCAGGAATGGCCGTTGGTTTATTTGGAAGTCCTTTAGCTGGGCATTAAGTAATCGCACTTCACATTTCATTAAAGATGGCTTAACACACTTTTTAAACATAAATAATGCATACTTTTAAAAGTATGCGGAAATTCTATCTACCCAAATCATTCATAGTACTCATTTCATTTTTCGCCCTGTTCTCTTGCAACTCAGACGGCGGTAATGTTGGAAATGAAGAATCTGAAACTCAAAAAATCATATCAGCCTTTGAAGAAAAGTTAGAGACTGATGTTATCGAAGATGACATTGCCAGTATGTCTGCCGCCATCTTTATGGATGATGAAATTGTTTGGTCTCAAGCTTTCGGTGAAGCGAACCGAACCACTGAAGTTATTGCCGACAGTAGCACGGTTTACAGAACGGCTTCTATTTCTAAAACAATAACAGCTTATTTGATGATGCTACTTGTTCAAGACGGCATTATCAAACTAGATGATCCAATAAAGAATTATCTAAGCGAAATTGATCAAATACAACATAATGATTTGAGTGACTTCACTCAAATTACTTTTAGACATCTCGCCAGTCATACCTCAGGCTTAGCTAAAGAACCTGATCTTGAAAATGCTGCTTCTGGCCCAATTGAAGAATGGGAAGAAAAAGTGCTCAATTCGATTCCCACAACGCATATGGTTTCTGAACCTGGAGAACATTTTTCTTATTCAAATATTGGATATGGCATCTTAGGCTTAGCTCTTTCACGAGCAGCTGGTGAACCTTTTATGGATCTTGTTGATGAGAGAGTTTTTGAACCGCTCGGAATGGAAAACAGCTTTTTCATAATTAGCGAAGGTGAGGAAGATAATATTGCTGCTGGATATAGTGTAAGAGCATTCACAGGTGAAATTGAATCAGAAAAAGCGGAATTAGAGCATGCTGGTAGAGGTTATAAAGTTCCGAATGGCGGAATCTATTCTACTCCAACTGATCTTGCCCGTTTT
>JBLFXO010000101.1:0-10651 GCA_047609865.1 Arenicella sp. | reverse complement strand
GACACCGGGTCATCCAAAGCATTAATGACAAAATTAAGATTGCATCACGGTGTTCTCTACACGCTTCAGACACTTGTAGATTCTACGAAAGGAATGTCAAAGTACACGCAAACATTCTTTGATTCATTCACTCCAATTGACACGCTTGTTGGGAGAGATATCTTTGAAGACAAGGCTGATGTATTCAATCAACACGTATTTGGAGAAGATAGCTTAAACATGGTCAATGCAATGAAATCAATTAAAAAAGTTGATTTTGAAGAAAAAGATGTTGTTAATATAGTAAAGACCTATACCGAATTTGAATTTGACGAAGACGAAGAATCAAAGCAAAGAGAAGACTTGATCATGTCATTAGGAAATATTGAAACTCAAGAGGCTTACGATTTTCTGAATGCTGTTTACGACACCAACAACTTTGATTCTGACTTGCAATTTATTGTTCTAAAGTGCTTTTCATATACAGAAACGAAAGAAGCATATGACGCCATTGAAAATCAGCTATTGAATAATACTCCATTCACGGAGAATGAATCAAAATTGAACTTCTTCGATAACCTTTATGATTCTCTTGAGTTGGCAAAAGGCTACTTCCCAAAGATGCTTGAATTATCTCAATATCCAGAATACAAGCCACATGTTGTTGAAATGTTGTCTAGAGGCTTGCTTGATTCTGTTTTTACATTTAAAAACTTTAGTACTGAAAAAAGTTCTATCTACAGGAATGCTAACATTGAACTAAAGAGAACCGTTGCAAATCAGGATAAAGACAAAAAAGGAAATAGTTATTACCGCGGATCTCAAACAGCACCGTATAAAAATATGTTCATAGACTATTACGCACTGATGTGTGAATTCAAGAACAAAGGACATAAGGATAGCGAAGACTTTTTTAAGGATATCTATAGAATTAAGGATAAGAAGTTTTTGATTGAAGCGGAAATTATTCATCACAAATTAGGGATGGATGTGGATACTTCTAAAATCAATGAAGTAGTAAAAGACTTAGAATATCAGGTTTGGGCATATAACAGGCTTAACAAGAATGATATGCTTGATTATTATACTCCTTCTATTACTCAAGAAGACATGGCTTATGCCCTGCTCTACAACTATGGTTTTGATCAAGAAGAAGATACAGCAGTATTTGTAAAAAAGGTAATGGTCAATAATGGTAAAAAGAAGGGCTATGTCTATTTCTTCAAACGTAAAACTGAGAAGACAAAAAACTGGATGATTGATTATGTTGGAATTCAACCAGAAGATGACGCCGAGTTTAAGACTCTTGCTCTAGAAACCAAGAAAGGACTTGCTGTTAGAAATGATACTGAGATTGATCTAACTATTGAGAAGACAATCGAGATTTTTGAAATGGAAAACAGAAAAAGGGTTGTCCTTACTGGAAGCAGTTGGGGTGGCTGGGGTGGATTGTTCTAATCTTTTTTTGGAAGATTCAATACCACATCCAAATAAGTCGAAACGCTCTTTAATTCAGAATTATCTAATAACGGCGATTCAAAACTGAGCTTTTCAAAAAACGCTGACTTAGAATGAGATCTAATATCACAAATGAGCTCTTCATCTGAATTTTTGACGATAAATTTAAACTCCTGGCTTGAAACATCACTGATGCCTCTCATGGTTTTAGTGACTAGACATTCAATTTTGTAGTCTGTATAAAGCACTTCAAATCCCTGATGATAATGTGAATTATGATCCATAGATGGGAGATTCAAAAAATCATCTTCTACTATTTGCAGCTCCTTAGGAGAAACATTGAAATAGCCCAAAATATTTGTTAGATTATTTCTAAAACAAGAGACTAGTGATTTGGAATCTACCTCAGGTTTTTTGAATTCTAAAACAACTTTTCGTTTCCGACTAGTTCTCTTCTTGATAATTCTTTTAATGAATCTAGCATCCCCCATCAATGATTTATAATCAGAAATTCGAGAAGTTAGCTTGATACGCTCTAAACCGTCATTATCAGGTTCAAAGTCGATTTTATAGGCAGTTTGCTTATCAATGACCATGGCAAAACGAAAGGTCAAACTTCCTGGACTAGCTTCGTTCCAGTAGCTCCCATCTATTGAACAGCGCACATAATTATCTCCTTCTTCATACCTGAAGCTTTTAGTCTGTTCAAATGGACAGTGTGGAGGCGTGCATCCATCAATAATTGAGTAGCTCTTCTCACTATTTTCAACTACCAATTTCTTTTTAGAAGTCAGCTGTTGGCCAGTCAACTCTGACATCAGATCAGCAAAATTTTTGCATAGTGAATGAAAAAATTCAAATACGGTCAGCTCTCCTAGCGGTAATTCAATGGATTCACTTTCTGAATTCAGTTTTATATTCTTTAATCCAGACATGTTTCGATATCAATTACTCACCAAGCCTTTAATAATCTCAGCAACCGGTTTGATAGCAGTCGTATGTTCAATTGTAGGGCCAGCGCACCAAACAGTTTTGTAGGTAGCACTGAATGCAGATTTTTGAAGTCGCTTCATTCCTTTTGCAAAGGTCAACATCTTAACCCACTTCTTAAGTCTTTTGCTTTTAGATAACAATCGCTCGAACCAATTTTGTTTCGTTCCAATCTTCTGAACATAAGGCGTATTAATCACTGTGCATGGTGTCCCTGATACTTTCGTGCTTAGCACAATGTCTTTTGCTCCATAATCTACACAAGCTTGCTTGTACTCTTCAGAAACATCAGATTCATCAGAAGCTATAAAAATAGATCCGACAGAAGCTCCAACTGCTCCAAGAGCCAATACATCATCCATTTGGGAAGCATTTCCTACTCCACCAGCTGAAATGACAGGAATTGTACATTTCTCTGCTAAGAGCGGAATTAATTCTTCAGGAGTTTTTGGGCCAGCATGTCCACCGGCCTTACTGTTAACTGCAATGATTGCATCCGCACCTAACTCTTGAACTATTAAGGCGAATTTTAAATCAACAACATCACAAAACACTTTGATTCCGTGAGGCTTACATTGTTTGATTACTTCTCTTGGCGAACCTAATGAAGTAATTATAAAGTCAACTTTTTTATCCACACAAGTTTTCAATTGTGCCGGCATCTTAGGATTTGATTTATTAACGATAAGATTCACGCCTAGCGCTCCTCCTTTTGTTTTGGCCCTTACTTCATCAATCGCTGCTCTGAACTCCTCATCTGTTCTATAATTCAAGGCAGGAACAGCCGCTGCTACTCCATTATTGATTCCAGCAATTAACATTTTTGCGTTTGACACCAGAAACATTGGAGCCATAATGATCGGATATTTAATATCCAGAATTTCGGTAAGTGATTTATTCATTAATTGTTGTTATCGTCTATTTCTTTCAGTTGCTGAGCCTTTTCCCAACGGAAAACTCTATCACTCAATATTCGAGCATAGTTTTTTGACTCTTTGATCCTATAATCGGTGTAAGCTTTCTGAGCCCACTTAAGAGCACCTTTAATGTCTCCATTAATTTCGGCATCAATTGCCATATTGTGACACGCTCTACCCGCAACTTTTCTCTTTGAACTTTCAGTATCTTTTAACCAAACCTCTGCTGAGCCGTCCCAATCATTTACTAAAGCACGTCTATGACCAATCTTTAAGTTTTGACTCCCAGCTTTAAAGTACTCGCGACTCACTCTAAATGATTGCGTTCTAACCCTACCAGCATAAAACCTTCCTACTTGAGTGCTAATCTGAGTTACAGCTTGACCTCTATTCATTAAAACTGAGGCCGCCTTAGCAGGATTAATTCCTGAACCTGTATTTCTAATTCTGTCTCTAACGAAATATTCATCTCGAATGATTTTATTTTTCGGGTCATAAATTCTCCACCCCGTAGTCACTTTAGTTGTAGCCGTAGCCGAGTGCCTTGGAACCTGAACTGTACCTAAAGGAGTATTCTGATTCACCATGGTCATATTATAGTCTACTTTGGTGTCAGTATCGAAAACTTCAAGAACAAATAAAACTTGAACGCCATTCTCTTGACAAATTCTAGTCACTTCACTCCAATCCATTGGGGCTGGAAATACATCTGCAGCTCGATTTTCAACAGCTATACTATCGAGAATGGCAACATATTCAAATCTTTTGTTGGTCGTTAACTCATCAAACATCCCTTGAGTAGCAGCATTAGAACCTTTCGAGTCTAAATTACCTTCAAGTCCTAGTAGGTTGTCAATCACGTCAAGAACTTGCGCCGCTCCTTTTGAGAAAGACCTGTTTATCACTCCAGCTGTTACATACTCTTTTTCAAGATAAACGGCAGGAGGGTCGGTCACTGTGAGTCTAACCGTATTTTTACAGGATGTAATTATTAATAGAAGGGCAAAAGTTGATAGAATGTAAACTCTGTTCATTTTAACGGGATTTTTATTGGCTACCCTCAACTCACTACAAATCAGATGCCAAAGCAATCATTTCTGCAATATCCAACACTTCAACTTCATCTTCTTTATTGAAATTTTTAATTCCATCAGTCATCATTGTATTACAAAACGGACAGCCAGTAGCAATAATGTCTGGCTTAGTTGCCAGGGCATCCTCTGTTCTTTCTACATTGATTTCCTTATCTCCTTTTTCAGCTTCTTTGAACATTTGAGCACCACCTGCACCACAACACAAACCTTTCGCCTTGCATCTTTTCATCTCTACTAATTCGGCATCCAACTTATTAAGAACAGCTCTTGGTGCTTCATAAACATCATTTGCTCTACCTAAATAACAAGGGTCATGAAATGTAATCTTCTTTCCTTTGAATTGGCCGCCTTCAACATTCAATTTGCCTTCTTTGAAAAGACTCTCTAATAATTGAGTATGATGAATAACTTCATAATCTCCACCTAATCCAGGATATTCATTTTTTAATGTATTGAAGCAATGAGGACAAGCTGTTACAATCTTTTTGACATCATATCCGTCTAAAACTTGGATATTCATCATTGCTTGCATTTGAAACAGGAATTCATTCCCAGCTCTCTTCGCAGGATCACCAGTACAAGATTCCTCAGCGCCCAGAACTGCAAATTTAACTTCACATTTATTCAAAATTTTCACAATTGCTTTCGTGATCTTTTTGGCTCTATCATCAAAACTCCCAGAACATCCTACCCAAAACAAAACATCTGGTTTATCACCTGACGCCATCATTTCAGCCATTGTTGGAACTACTAATTTGCTCATTCAATTATTTTTTAAATACTTCAATAGTTTCTTTTGATTCCACTAAATCAGTGAATTTCCCTTCAAACCTTGTTGCTCTCACAATGTGATTATCAATCCAATGATAATTCCCTCCTCTTGGTTTACCCATCACCATTCCATGAAACTTGAAACCATGTTCATTCAACCATTTCTCGGTTACTTCTCTATGCTCTTCAATTCTAGATGTGAAAAAAGTTATCACATGCCCTTCTTTGAACCATTTATTGATAGTCTCTAAAGCATCAGGATAAAGAGCGGCAGTAGCCATTCTTTCAGGTTCTTCGTTCGGAATATCATCACAGATGGTCCCATCAATATCAATCATATAGTTCTTGATATGACTAGGTAAAATCGGTGAAATTGCTTCTCCGTTTTCCTCGGCTGCTTGCAGATTACTCTTCATCTTTCCAGTTTAATCTATCTGTTGGTGAAAATTGCCAAGGTGCTTGATTATTCTCAATGTTCGTATTCATAGTAATTAATTCTGAAGGAATCTTAGATTCTTCCATTACTAAATATCTTCTCAAGTCAACAATAATCGCCAAAGGATCAATATTGACTGGACATTCTTGAACGCAAGCATTACAAGATGTACATGCCCAAATTTCTTCTTCAGTAATGTAATCGCCTAAAAGTGATTTACCATCTGTGAAGTCTTTGCCGTCTTTTTTAATTCCTTTTCCAATCTCCTCAGCCCTATCTCTCACATCCATCATAATTTTTCGTGGAGATAATTTTTTACCTGTAATACTCGCAGGGCATGATGACGTACATCTACCACACTCGGTACATGTATAGGCATTCATTATGTTTACCCAATTCAAATCTGGAACATCTTTCGCGCCAAATTTTTGAGGTACGGCATTTGGGTCAACTTCAGGAACAGCATAAGGATCTGCATTCGGATCAAGCATCAATTTAACTTCTGTTGTAACAGACTCCATATTTGAAAACTGACCTTTTGCATTCAAGTTTGAAAAATATACGTTCGGAAACGCCCAAATAATGTGAAGATGTTTAGAGAATGGCAAGTAACATAGAAAAGTCATTACGACACCAAAGTGTCCCCACCATCCTATTCTCTCAATAAGTATGAGCGTTGCAGTGTCCATATTTCCAAAAACGTTAGGACCTATGAATTGACTAATTGCAAATCCATAACTGCCTTGACCCTCAAAATGCGCCCCTCCTCTATTATACAAGGCCTCATCTGCACCATTCATTGTAAATATACATATCACCAAAACAAACTCTAAGTATAGAATGATGTTACCATCTAATTTGGGCCACCCATTCATTTCGCTTTTCACAAAGCGTGGAAGTTTCAATAAATTTCTTCTAGATAAGAATGCGAATGTCGCAACCAAGGCTAAGAATGAAAGTACTTCAATTAAGCTGATGACAAAAGTGTAAAACCCACCAAGCGGTTCAGCAAAGATTCTGTGGGAGCCACTTGCACCATCAATGATAATTTCAATTAATTCAACTTGTGTAAATATGAAAGCGACATAAATAAAAATGTGCAAGACTCCTGCAATTGGGCGACTTACCATTTTAGATTGACCAAGAGCTACTCGAATCGTAGTTTTAATTCGTTCAGATTTTTTGTCTGTACGATTAATTGATTTACCAAGCTTAATGTTTTTGATAATTTGTATCACCTTCATTGCAAAGAAGGCAGAACTTCCGACCAAGATCAGAATAAATAGAATGCTACTAATTGTCATTAGATAGTATTAACCGTTATTATTAAATTCCTTGAAGAGAATCCAGCACGTTATCAAGAATGTCTTCACGTTCGGTGGTCGTTTGATAACCCTTCACTTTTCTTCCAAAAACAGAAAAGTGAACGAACTTGTTTGGATTAGCTTCAAAATCATCTAATAGGTTCTGCAGAGACTGATTCGTTTGGATCAACTCATTATGTAAACTGTCAGTGTGCAATAGTTTACCGATTGTCCCTTGACCTGAATTAACATCTGCCAAAATACCATTGAGTTCGGTAAGTGTAATCTTGGTCTCGTCAATCACTGATTTAATATCAGAATCTGCTAGGGTATCTGAAATTGCCGAAATGTTATCAATCACATTTGAAATCTTATCAGACTTATTAGCTAAGTTGTCAGTGATTTCGTGCACGTCTTGAAGGATTCTATCTACTTGCTCAGTTTCATTCGAAATTAGAACAGATAAATTATTAGCCAATTCTCCAAATTTGTCAATTGCATCCCTTACTTCATATAAACTTTCATCAATCGTGTACGCAGCAGAAGTATCCCAAAAAGCATTCACTGAAACGATAATTGACTCAACAGAACCAATCAACTCTTCAGTCTTCTTTTTTAAGGGTAAGATTTCCTGGTTAATTTGATCTTGTATAGAAGTTTGAGTTTTCGCAAACCTAAAAGTATCTCCAGATTCATAGTATTTCAAATCGGCCGCAGCCATTTCACCACTAAAAAGCTGAAGGTCTAAAGCTTTCGTACCTAAAATATCAGACGAAATCAACTCTAATTGAGAGGAGTCTGGAATCATTAGCTCATCATTATCAACAGAGAACTTTACGACTACTTGAGTAGCATCATCTGATTTTAAATCAACGGCTAACACTTGCCCAACTTTAACTCCGTTCATTTGAACTTCATTTGAAGGTTGCAATCCTGATGAATTATCGAAAACTGCGTAGAACTCTCTATTCTTATTGAATATTCCACCACCTTTCAGAAAATTAACTCCGATAAACAGAAGTAATAATCCTAACACCACTAACAATCCTACTTTAAACTCTTTAGAAACTCTCATTTGATTGGGCTCCGATTTGCTCGTTTTACACTGCTAAAATAGTGCAAAATATTCGAAGGATATTATTTTTCTGTGATTTTAATTGCGTCCGCTAATTTAATGCGCGTATCTCCCTGAAAGGCAATCACAAATGCATGCTCAAATCCTTTTTCTCTCATTTCTTTCTTGAGATCATTCGCAGGTTTATTGTCCTTAAATAGTCCAACTGTATATTTGAACAATCCTGTAGCCTCATATGTCCAGATAGGCATGTTTTGAAAACGACTGTTTGTTAAGTCTAGCGCAGTTGCTGAAGTCTCAATTTGAACCCGGTATATGATGTCTTTTGGTGATACTGAGTTTTCGTCTAAGCCAAACTTTGCAGTATCTACGCCATTAATAGTAGAATTCACTGATAAATCAGCTCCTTCATATTCCGCTTTATAACTTTCAAACGCTTTAAAGAGAGAAGTTGCCATTTTTTTCTGACTAGCAGGGTCTGCCAAGAAATTCTCTTCTTTTACATTTGATAAAAAGCCAGTCTCAATAAGCACACTCGGCATAGTAGTTTTGTAAAGGACCAAGAATCCTGCTTGTCTCACTCCTCTATTTGACCTTCCCAAGGCAACTAATTCTTCTTGAATTTTAGCTGCAAAATTTATACTGTGATCAAGAAAAACTGATAATTGCAGTTGTCTTGCTATAATAGCGTCTGCTGAAAGTTTCTCGTATTTAGCACCTCCTCCTTCTTCAAATTCTATTGCTGAGTTCTCTCTTTCTGCAATTTTTCGCTGAGCTTCAGTTCTATGCAGGCCTAGAACGTATGTTTCTGCACCGAATGCCTTTTCTGGACCAGCATTCGCGTGAACACAAATAAATAAATCAGCTTTTGCATTGTTAGCAATTTTAGCTCTTTCATCTAATTCAACGAAAACATCAGTTTCTCGCGTATAAATGACATTTATAGCTGGATATTTTTCTTCTATGAATTTACCTAAATGCAAGGCAATAGCCAAAGTCACTGTTTTTTCATTGGATTTCTTTCCATGGCAACCTGGATCTTTACCTCCGTGACCAGCATCAATCACCACGGTTCTGATACCTTTCACTAGGTCAGCATCCTGGGCAAATAGATGGCCAGTTAAAAATATAGCACAATACAATAATATTGCTCTTGTTATGTTTATTCCTTTTATCATCATGTGATAAAGTTTATAGATTTGTCAAAGTATTTTTAGTAAGTACTACAAAGTTAAGACCAAAAATTGCGCAAAGCCTTCAAAATATCGGTAGTTTTCAATTTCACATTGTTGATAAGCCTGCTTCTTATACCCCAATTTTTCTGGGCTCAAAGTGGTTTAGACGAACCGATTAACTATGAAGCGCAAGACTCAATTGTTGCCGATATTAAATCTGAGATTGTAAAGCTTTACGGAGAAGCGAAGGTAACTTATGACAATATTGAATTGACAGCTGATTTCATTGAAATCGACATGAAAAACAATGAGGTCATTGCGACATACTCGCTTGATACCGCAGGCCTTCCTGTGGGAAAACCAATTTTCTCTTCTGATGGCGAAACATCAACTTGTGACTACATGAAGTATAACTTCAAAACCAAAAAAGGATACATAAAAGAGGTTAGAGCACAGCAAGATGAAGGGTACATTCACATGGCAGAATCTAAGATTCACCCTAACGAACAGATCCATTTAAAAAATGGAAAATTCACTACTTGTGACAAAGAGAATCCTCATTACCATTTCAAAATGACAAAGGCCATCATTGTTCCAGATAAACGAATTGTTACGGGGCCGGTATTCATGAAGATTGGCAAGATACCGACACCCTTAGCAGCACCATTCGGTTTTTTCCCGACCACTAAAACAAGAAAACATGGTCTGGTGATTGGGGATTTCGGTCAAGCTACTGGAAATTCTGGCTTTGGCTTGAGAGATTTTGGATACTACATTCCTTTAGGCGACTATTTTGACACGCAGATTCTAGGATCTATTTTCACCACCGGACAATGGAATTTATCTAACCAAACATCCTACTATAAAAAGTACAACTTTAGAGGTGGATTTGGCTTGAGATACGAGCGACTGAAAGGATACTTTTATGACACTGATGTTAGAAACAAATTCAGCATCAACTGGAGACACTCTCAAGACGCGAAAGCACATCCTAGCCTGACCTTCTCTAGTGATGTAAATTTCAAATCAGACAACAATTCAAAGACAACTTTAGAAGCGAATAATCAAGAATTTTTCTCTAATCAATTCAACTCAACTTTAAAATTGAGTAAGAGATGGAAAGCGGGAAAATTTAAAGGAAGTGCTAACTTAAATACTTCTCTAAAACAGAACTCTACCACTCAAAATTACAATCTTGATTTGCCAAGTTTTAGCTTAAAAGTTAACAGGTTCGACTTAGGTGTATTACGAAAACAAAAAATCGGAAAAAAATGGTACGAAAGCATTCAAGTTCAGTATGGCTTGAATTCAAAAAATCAAATCTCGGCACCTGATAGCGTGTTCAACATTAATGACTTAAGCTCAGTTGGGGATTTTGCGAAAAATGGAATTGAACAAAATGCATCAGTTAGTTCTCAATTGAAAATATTTGGTGCTAGGCTGAACTTTTCA
>JBLFXO010000100.1:0-10678 GCA_047609865.1 Arenicella sp. | reverse complement strand
TTAAATTAGGAGAGAATGAAACGCCTAATTATACTCTTTATACTTCTGGGATTGAACAGTGTATGTGTAACTGCACAGTATACCTGGTCCGCACAGACTTCTAACACTACAGATTTTGTAAGGGATATTCATTTTGCACCAACTGGGAATGCCATTGGTATATATGGTACCTACAATGGGGAAATCGGTCGGACGAACAATGGAGGGCAAACGTGGACCTTTTCCTACGATATTCCAGAGATTGGTAATGAACCTGTTTCAGATTTGATTGTTGGGACATATATTGATGACGATCAGAATTGCGTTGTTGCTACGAATGGAGGGCAGTTTTATATTTCTAGTAACGGTGGCACGAATTGGAGTATGAGTTTAGATTTGGGTCCCATCTATCTTCAATGTCTTGAGGAGTCTAATGGTAGGGTTTTTTCAGGAGGGACTAGTGAGATTTATTTCTCTGAAGATCTTGGAGTAACTTGGGATTCCGTTGATGTCGCAGGAGCTGGTTCTGTTGTTTCAATGTCATTTATTGGAGATGATGGAGTCGCTGTAAGTGCCTCAAAAGTATTTATCACTTCTGATTTAGGTGACACTTGGACAGAGGTTAATTCATTGCCGCACCTTTATTCAATAAGAGATGTTGAAATGACCACAGCGAGTACGTTTTTCACAGCAGGTGATTTTGGCGAAGTTATGGGAACTGATAATGATGGCGTTCTTTGGAATTCTGTCGTAACTGGTGTTGGAACAGATCTCTATAAAATTGAATTTGGAAATGCCACACATGGTGTGATTAGTGGTGCCAATGGAGTTCTGTTGATGACTGACGCTGGAGGCTTTGATCCTTGGGACGTTTCCCCGAACGGGGGAGATACTGTCGTTATCTTAGCTTTACATGTGCAGAATTCACAATACGCATGGTTTGGTAATGATGCAGCTGAGATATTTAAGGCACCTGACCCTCTTTTTGGAATTGAGATTATTGAATTCGTAGGTCCAGACACGATCTGTTATAACCAAGAATTTGATTTTTCCATGAAATTTAAAGCTACTGTTGGTGACGCAGCTTTTCCTCAGTTTCAGATACTGTTAGCAGGATATTCTCTCCTTGGGTCATACTATGTTTATCCCGGGGTAGTTCCGAATGGCGATACCGCAGAAATTTTTCTAAGTGCAACACCAACTACTAATAATCCACCCGATTCAAGTAATAATGTAAGTATTCAAGGTTTTAATGGAGTAGGCGGATTTATCGCCTGGTATTTTCCACCTCCACCTGACTCCACTATTTATTTAAAAACTCCAGATCCGTACACGGTAAGTGGGCCCCATGAATTTTGTCCAGGTGAAGCCGTTGCCATGGAGCTTACTGGAGGTGTTTCTTATACTTGGACAGCTAATGTCGACAATCCTCTTTTGTCCACCAATACCGTTTACCCATTACTAAGCACAAGTTATCTAGTTTCAATTCAGCAACAATATTGTACCATTGATGATACGGTCTTTGTGATTTTTGGACCATTATGTGACACGTCTACTGTGGATACTACCACAGCAATTCCTGCAGGTGAATATGCGTTTTCACCTAACAATGACAACGTGAATGACACTTTTGTTATTGATTATTTAGACGGGACAGATAATACAGTTCAAATATACAATCGCTGGGGTGACCTCATTGCTGACTTCGTGAATTATAATAACGAAGACATGGTTTGGGATGGGACGTACGCTGGTGTTAAAGTTGGGGCGGGTACCTATTTCTTTCTTATCGCTTACAACGGGAACGAACCAACAGTAGGCTGGGTTCAAGTCGTAGAATAGCTGTTAATTTTTTGTTAACAGCACTTTAATCAATCATCTTATCGCTTTAATCAATGAGCCTTTTTGTGGCACTATTATTTCATGCTGATAACTGATTAATTGCCAGTTAATCAATCATGTTTTTGATCGCATAGATGGTAGGTCCACGCTTTTTATAAAGCGTGGACTTTTTTCGTAAAGACATTTAGCTATATTCGTGTTGAAATTATTCTAAACTATTCAAGATGAACAAATTAAATTCTACGTTCTTAATTATATTTTTTGTAGGGATTTCTATGAATTCTAATGCTCAAGAATTGGATTCTCTTAAACTTGATTCTCTAATTTCAGTATTGACTCTACAGTCAAATGATTCTGAAATGGTTAACGCTTATAACGAGATGACCAACGACTATCTAAGAATTCTGGATTATGAAATTGCTGAGGAGTACGCTGTTTTGGGGAGAGATCTTGCGAGAGAAATTGACAATGAAGAAGGAGAGCTAGAAGCACTTTGTAATTTGGCTCATATTCATTCATCTTATCATCTTCAATACCAAGAGGCGGTTCATAGTTTAGATCGGGCATATGAATTAGCAAATAAATTAGATCACAACGACTACAAAATAAGAATATATAGAGGTTATACGGCAATTTACTCTGCGACCAGTGAATTTGATAAAGCCCTAACTTATAATGAATTGGCAATAGTTTTGGCCAAAGACATGAATGATGAGTCTGTTGTGTCTGACCTCTCAGCGTATGGAGGTAATATTTATGAAGCCATTGGAGACACATTGAAGGCCATTGAGCTTTACAAAAATGTTGTAGATATAGAAACTGCTTCAAATTTTCAGAACAGCTCAAAAGCTGCTTTAATTACAATAGCTCATTATTATTACATGATTGGCGAACATGATAAATCCATTCAACATTATAAATCCGCCTTAACTAAGTTTGAAAGGTTGAAAGATATGAGGTGGGTGGCTTACACGCACTCTGAGCTCGCAAAACTCTACTTAGAAACTGAAAGGTTTGAAAAAGCTGAATTTCATGGTTTACTAGGATTAGAAACAGCAGAAAGTATGGGGTTGAACAAAGAGATTGGTGATAATTACAGCGTCCTAGCTGATCTTTATTTGGCTTCTGGCAATGAGCGAAAAGAAGATTTGTATAGGTCAAAATATGACAGCCTTATTCTCGCTGCGGAGGTTGATATAATTTCTCATGTTGATGTGGAGTATGAAGGCTCAGCTGAAGCAACAGAAAAGTCTTCTAATTCTCCTCGGGCAGATATTATTAGCATGTTGGTGATTCTTGGAATTGTGGTGTTAAGCGTCTTCCTTTACGGTCTTTCTGCTAAGAAAAAATAAGGTCTTCAAAAACACATGTTGATAACTCTATAGCTATTGCTAAAGAACTATTGGTCTAAGTAATTATTTTTGTTGGTTCAGAAATTATGTCTGAAGAAAACGAAGATCATATAGAAGATGAAGAGTTTAGGCCAGATGCCTTTACCGAAAGCGAAGGCGGTATTGTGCCTTTGTCTGGAATGTACAAGGAATGGTTTCTTGACTACGCTTCCTATGTAATTCTTGAAAGAGCAGTTCCTGCTCTTCTTGACGGCTTTAAGCCAGTTCAAAGACGAATCATGCACTCTATGAAAGAGATGGATGATGGTCGTTACAATAAAGTAGCAAATATTATTGGTAACACAATGAAGTACCATCCGCATGGTGATGCTTCAATTGGGGACGCCCTCGTTCAGGTAGGTCAAAAAGAATTGCTAATCGATATGCAAGGGAACTGGGGGAATATCCTAACGGGTGATTCTGCTGCTGCTCCAAGATATATTGAAGCTAGACTATCAAAGCTAGCTTCTCACATTGTTTTTAATTCAAAGACAACAGAATGGGTTCCTTCTTATGATGGGAGGAATAAAGAACCCGTTTTATTACCAGTTAAATTTCCTTTATTATTGGCTCAAGGAGCAGAAGGGATTGCTGTAGGGATGGCTTGTAAAGTAATGCCTCACAATTTTATTGAGCTTGTTGACGCTAGTGTTGACGTGCTCAGAGGCAAGAAGACCAATCTTATGCCTGACTTTCCTCAAGGAGGGATGGCTGATTTTTCAAATTACAATGAAGGATTAAGAGGCGGTAAGATTAGAATCAGAGCGAAAATTGCAAAGGAAGATTCTAAAACGCTGAATATTTCTGAAATTCCATTTGGAACAACGACAGGAACGCTCATTGATTCAATCCTTAAGGCGAACGAGAAAGGAAAAATAAAAATTAAGAAAGTTGAAGATAACACAGCTGCAGAAGTTGAAATCTTAATTTTCTTAGCTCCTGGTGTTTCTCCAGATAAAACTATTGATGCTCTTTACGCTTTCACCAATTGTGAGATGTCTATATCACCAAACACTTCGGTGATTGTAGATAACAAGCCAATGTTCTTGGGTGTAAATGAAATTCTAAAAGTGACAACCAACTCTACAGTTAACCTGTTGAAAAGGGAGTTAGAAATAAGAAGGTCAGAGTTAGAAGAGCAGTGGCATTTTGCTTCGCTTGAAAAGATATTTATTGAGAATAAGATATACATAGATTTTGATGGAAAAACCTATGACGAAGCCATTGAGGTGACTCATAAGTTGTTGAAGCCTCACATCAAACATCTAAAAAGAAAAGTGACGGATGATGACGTTAAGCGATTGCTTGAAATCAAAATGCGTAGAATAACCAAGCATGATGCTGATAAGGCCGATACATTTATTGAGTCACTTGAAGAAGAGTTAAAACAAATTGCTTTCCATTTAGAGAATTTGATTGATTATGCAATTGACTACTTCAAGGAATTAAAGAAGAAATTTGGAGAAGGGAAAGAGAGAAAGACGGAGATTAGAACTTTTGACACAATTTCGGCAAGCAAGGTCGTGGTGGCTAATAAGAAGCTTTACGTAGATTATAACGAAGGATTTATAGGTTGGAACCTGAAAGGTGCAGAATTCATTAAAGAATGTTCTGATCTTGATGATGTGATTATCTTTTTTAAATCTGGAAGAATGATGGTTACACGAATTGCCGACAAGAAATTCGTTGGCAAAGGAATCATTCATTGTGCTGTTTGGAAGAAAGGAGACGAGAGAACTATTTATCATTTGATATATAGGGATGGAGGGGAAGCTGGTTCTACAATGATGAAGCGTTTCGCTGTGAAGAGTATTACGCGAGACAAAGAATACGATTTAACTAAGGGATCTAAAGGCTCTAAAATATATTACTTCTCTTATCATCCAAATGGAGAAAGAGAAATTGTGAACGTTCAGCTGAGACCAAGACCACATCTTAAGAGAATTAGGTTCGATATTGACTTTGGAGAATTGATTATTAAAGGACGTAGTTCTGCAGGAAACAGAGTGACAAAAGAAATCGTATCGAAGGTTGTTCAGAAAGAAGTAGGTGAATCTACACTATCTGCGACTAAGATCTGGTGGGATGAAGTTGTTAGTAGATTGAATGTTGATGAACGTGGTAAGCTGCTTGGTGAGTTCAGTGGTGATGATAAGATCCTGACCATATATGAATCAGGTGAATATCGTCTAACCAATTTTGATGTAGCTAGCAGATATCCTGATGGCCTAGTCCATATTGAGAAATGGTACCCAGAAAGACCTTTGTCTGTGGTTTATTATGATGGCTCTAAAGAGCTCCATTATGTAAAAAGATTTGTGATTGAAACGAAATCGGATAAACCAGTGGTGTTCATTTCTGAAACCGAAGGTTCAAAGATGGATGCCGTGTCAACTGCCTTTAAGCCAAGAATTAAAATCATCTTCAATAAAAGGTTAAAAGAAACGAAGAATCTACCAGATAAGGAGATAGAGTTAGAAGACTTTATTGACATTAAAGGGATGAAGTCTCAGGGGAATCAGTTAACCAAGCTCACTGTCAAAGAGATTGTTCTTGTCGGGCCAGTCGAAGGTGTTGAGCCTTGGCCAATGCCAGAACCACCTGTAGAGATTGATACGCCTTTAAATGATGAGGGTGAGTCAGTTGCTGCGGTAGCGGATGAAGGTCCAGTTGAAATGGAGTGGGACATCACTGATGATAAGAAAGGTGATGAAACAGATGAGGCTAAACCAAAAAAAGGTAATCCAATAAAGGATGAAGAAGATGATTCTCAAGCAAGTCTTTTTTAGTGCAATCATTTGCAGTGCAATTCTTTCCTGCTCAAAGAAATATCCTGTGCTTTTTGAAAGAACTGAAGGCGAACCTAAACATCCTAGAGGTCTAACAGTTTCTCATGATTCACTTTGGGCGGTCTCGGGGCATGATGGGAAATTCGAGATCTTAAATCAATCAACAACTATTTATAAAAAAGAGATTCCCGGAATGGAAGATCTTAGAGATATTGAAATTTTGGGTGACGAAACTGTTGTTCTGATGAATTCAGGTGATCTAGGTAGAATTTGGAGATATTTCCCCGAGAAAGATTCCTTAGGACTGGCATATTCAAAAGACTCTGTATTCTTAGACGGAATGGCGTTTTGGAATACGCAGTTCGGAATTGCATTTGGAGATCCTGTCAATGGTAAGCTGACAATATTAAGAACTTCAGATTCATCTAAGACATGGCAAGGTCTTGATTATAATTTGGTTCCAAATGGAATCCTCGGAGAAGCAGGCTTCGCTGCAAGTGGCACAGGAATTAATGTTGTAGGCAACGGAACTGTCTTCATAGGAACTGGGGGAGCAAAAGAGTCCAGATTATTTGTATCCAAAGATTACGGATTAAACTGGGATGTGCTATCAACTCCTATGAAATCTGATACTTCCTACGGTATATATTCCATGTATTTCTGGTCAGATACTGAAGGTGTTATAATTGGTGGAAGCTATAAATATCCTGAAGACAAAGACAGTATTTGCTTTTACACAAATGATGGAGGGATCACCTGGCTCGAGAGAACAGAAGGGCTTGGAGGATACTCCTCATGTGTTCATGGAGCTCCAAATGGAGATTTACTTTTTGCAACAGGAAGAACTGGGACCTTTTATTCTATAAATAAAGGTGAAAATTGGCTTGAATTTTCTGAAGACAAGTTCTATTCGGTTCAAATTTCGGGTAATCGAGTCTATTTTTCAGGAAAAAATGGTTCGCTCAAGATTGTTGATATCACAAGCTTAAGAAGTGGTATTGATGACCTGTAAATAATTCTATTTCACTTTTTACTTGTTTTCTAAATTTTAATTGATTTAACTTTGTCACAGAATTACATACAATGAATTTTAATCAATTACATCATCATCATTTTCATACTTGCTCGCTAGCAGGAAGGGAATGATATGAGTAAAATCAAAATAATATCAAAACCGTCTTGGCTTAGCCAAGACGGTTTTTCTTTTTAAAGACATCTTGGTTTAGTCAGACACCATTTAAAAAACATGACTAAACTAAAAATTGCAATACAAAAATCTGGAAGACTTAAAGAGGAAAGTCTCTCGCTCTTAAAGCAATGTGGAATATACATTGACAACGGGAAGGATCAATTAAAGGCAGCTTCATCAAATTTCCCTTTAGAAATCTATTATCTCAGAAATTCTGATATCCCAAAGTATATTGAAGATGGCGTAGTTAATCTAGGAATTATAGGAGAGAATCTGTTGTATGAATTAGATAGCGAGCTAGAGGTTGTAAGGCCTTTAGGATATAGTAAATGCAGGGTTTCTATAGCTGTCCCAAGAGAAGCAGAAGTTCAAGATGTTAGCTATTTTGAAGGAAAGAAGATAGCTACTTCATATCCAAATACAACGAGGAAATATTTTCAGGAGAAAGGAATTGATACAGGAATACACACTATTTCTGGGTCAGTTGAAATTGCCCCAAACATTGGTTTAGCAGATGCTATTTGCGATATCGTAAGCTCAGGAAGTACTCTTTTTAAAAATGGACTCAAAGAAACAGACGTGATATTAGAATCTGAAGCAGTTCTTGTGCAGGAGCCGTCTCCTTCAAATGAAATTACAGAACTCATTGAGCAACTTGATTTTAGAATCAAAGCCGTTCTAAACGCAAAAACATCTAAATACATCTTGATGAATGTGCCCAATGATAAAATTAAAGAAGTGGCGGATCTATTGCCAGTCTTGAGAAGTCCGACAATTCTTCCCTTGGCAGAAGAAGGGTGGAGTTCATTACATACCGTAATTCAAGAGAATGACTTCTGGCAAGTAATTGACAAATTGAAAATTGCCGGGGCCGAAGGGATTCTAGTTTCACCGATAGAAAAAATCATCCTATGAAAATTATAAAATCAAAAATTCAAAGTGAGGTAATGAGCCAGTGTCAACGGCCGTCAATTTCGTTTACACAAATATCACCGGTGATAGAAAATGTATTTGAAGAAGTCAGATCAAAAGGGGATATTGCTCTTTTTGAGTATACCAAATCATTTGATAAGGTTGATTTTGATAGCTTTAAGGTGTCCAAGGAGTTGTTGAAGGGATCAGCCAGGTTTGTTTCTGATGAACTTAAGTTGGCCATTAAAACTGCTGCTTCAAATATCAAGAAGTTTCACCTCGCTCAAAAAACGGAGGTTAACATAGTTGAAACTTCTAAAGGTGTAAAGTGCTGGCAAGAATCTAGACCTATTGAAAGAATTGGAATCTATGTGCCTGGTGGATCTGCTCCTTTGTTTAGCACAGTTCTTATGCTAGCGATTCCTGCGCAGATAGCCGGTTGTAAAGAAGTGATCCTTTGTACACCGCCTGATTTGAATGGTGAAGTAAATCCAGCAATACTATATGCCGCAGAAATGACCGGAGTGACCCAAGTCTTCAGGATAGGTGGGGCCCAAGCCATTGCTGCAATGACATTCGGAACAGAATCGATTCCATCTGTTTATAAAATATTTGGCCCAGGAAATCAATATGTGACCGCTGCAAAAATTAAAGCCCAGCAGTTTGGGATTGCCATAGACATGCCAGCGGGGCCCTCAGAATTGCTAGTATATGCAGATGAGAGCGCGATTCCTGAATTCGTTGCTTCAGATCTTCTCTCTCAAGCGGAGCATGGATCAGACAGCCAAGTAATATGTGTAAGTGAATCAGAAGAGCTGATTGAAAGTGTTCAAATGGCAATAGAGAATCAAATAAGCTTACTTCCTCGAGAAGCAATAGCACGAGGAGCTCTGCTTAATTCAAAGTTTATTTTGAGCCCAGACAGGAAATTCAGTTTGGATATCATAAACGATTACGCCCCTGAACACTTGATATTGGCCTTGAAAGACGCACGAGATTGTGCTTTGAAAGTGAACAATTCAGGCTCAGTTTTCATTGGGAATTACACTCCTGAAAGTGCAGGTGACTATGCATCTGGAACAAACCACACCTTGCCGACTTCTGGATTTTCAAAGGCTTATAGCGGTGTTAATCTAGATGCATATCTGAAAAAAATAACCTTTCAAGAAATTTCAAAAGAAGGTCTTCTGGAAATAGGAAATGCGATTGAGGTAATGTCAGAAGCTGAGAGATTACAAGGGCACAAGAATGCAGTTAGTTTAAGACTTCAAAAAATTAGGTCATGAGTTTAGATACGTTAGTTAGAGATAATATAAGGAACTTGAAACCGTACTCTTCAGCTAGAGATGAGTTCAATGGGTCTAATTGCATTCAGTTGGATGCCAATGAGAGTCCTTTTGCCTCAGATTTGAACAGATACCCCGACCCTTATCAGAAAGAGCTTAAGAAGGTCTTTGGTGAACTGAGAAATATCGATCCTTCAAATGTTATTGTAGGCAATGGAAGTGATGAGATAATTGATTTAATTATCAGAGCATTTTGCGAACCAAATCAAGACAGGATTCTTGGATTGGAACCCTCATATGGCATGTATCAAGTGTCAGCTGCTATCAATTCCGTGTCTTATGATACGTTTGAATTGAATGAGACTTTTAATTTTGAAGCAGACCAATTGATTAAATCTTTGAATAAAAACACGAAGATTGTGTTCCTTTGTTCTCCTAATAATCCTACTGGAAATTTATTAGATCAAAAGGAAATTGAAAAATTACTCGAAGCTTACAATGGAATAGTTGTTCTTGATGAGGCTTATATTGATTTTTCAGATTCAGATAGCTGGATTAATACTTTAGATAAACATCCTTATCTAATTGTTATTCAAACGTTATCTAAATCTTTTGCTTTAGCTTCTCTTAGAGTGGGGTTTGGAATTTGCTCATCAGAAATCATAAGTGTACTCAATAAAATTAAGCCTCCTTATAACGTCAATTCGCTAAGTCAAACACAGTCTATTCAGGTTTTATCTAATCCTAAACAGACTGAGAGTCAAATTTCCGTCATCCTTCAGGAAAGAGAGACAGTGATAGCAGGACTGCAAACTTTAAAGTATGTGAAAAGAGTATTTCCATCATCAGCAAATTTTGTTTTAGTGAAATTTGAGAACTCGAAGGCGATATTTTCCTACTTAATAGAAAACCAGATAGTTGTCAGAGATAGATCTAATCTTACAGGGTGTGAGAATTGTCTTAGAATTAGTATAGGAACTCCAAATGAAAATTCAACATTGTTAAAAATATTAAAAGCATACAAATCATGAAAAAGGTATTATTTATAGATCGAGACGGTACACTTATAGTGGAGCCGCCAGAAGACTTTCAAGTTGACTCTTTTGAGAAATTAGAGTACTTACCAGGTGTCTTTACTTATTTATCAAAAATTTGTCTAGAGCTTGATTATGAACTCGTTATGGTAAGCAATCAAGATGGGTTAGGAACAGCTTCCTTTCCTGAAGAAACGTTTTGGCCGGTTCAGAAGAGGATGGTTGAGACCTTGAAAAATGAAGGGATAGAATTTGT
>JBLFXO010000099.1:0-10748 GCA_047609865.1 Arenicella sp. | reverse complement strand
TTATTTTAAATTAAATTAAATTAAATTAAATTAAATTAAATTAAATTCATTTCTTGAATGAATGCTTTCTTTTTTCTTTGTGATACAGGAACACTTTCATTGTTGTCTAGTTCAACAACGGAGTCTGCTCTATTAAATGATAACACTTTGTTTAAGTTAATGAGATGCCCGTGATGGACTCTGAAGAAACTTTTACCAGTAAGCATGGTCTCAAACTCCTTTAGATTCTTAGAGGATAGAATTTTTCTACCATCCTCTAAAAAGCAGAGCGTGTATTTCCCATCAGCTTGACATCTGATTAATGAATTAATATTAATTGATTCGAAGCCCGTTCTTGTTGAAACAGAAAGTAAGTCGGTTGGTTTAGAAGACATTTCATTCTTAAGGTTTTTGAGATTCTCAGAATGAATGAATTCTTTCATTTCCACCTTTTTAACTGCCATTATAAACTCCTCAATATTGACAGGTTTTCGCAGGTAATCAATTGCATTGACTTTAAATGCTTCAAGTGCATAATGGTCATAAGCCGTTACGAATATTACATGAAAATCTACTTCGTCAACCTCTTCTAAAATGTCGAATCCCGTACCATCTCCTAATTCTATGTCTAGAAAAACGAGATCTGGTTTTTTCGATTTTATTTCCTTTAAAGCCATCTCTACCGAATTGGCTTCCGCAACTACTTCCAATTGAGGCGTATAGTTCTTAATGAAATTCAGCATGACCTCTCGGTTCAACTTTGTGTCATCAACTATTATTGTCTTCATCTTTTTGTATATATGGAAATGAAACGGTTACTCTTGTCCCAATTGGTTTTTTGCTGTCATCAAATAAGTTTTTGGTTTCAACATTAATATCTAGGTCGTTCAGCAAATTTATAAGATTAATTCTCTTATTGGTGTTTTCTAAGCCTCTTGATTTGTGAACCTTAATAAGGTGCTTCTTGAATAGTATAGACTGCTCATAACCAACACCAGTGTCTTCAATGATTACTTCCGTTCTATTTTTGTTTTTTTCCACCTTGATCGTGAGCTTAGCTTTTCTATCTTTTAAAGGCTTAAGACCATGTTTAATGGCGTTCTCGATAAAGGTGTGCGTAACCATTGATGGAATAAATGTATTTACTGTATCTACATTCGCGCCTACATTCAGTTCAAATTCAAAAGGTTCATCAAATTGCATTCCTTCAAGAGGCACATAGATCTTAAACATATCTATGTCATCCTTCAGGCTAATTAATCGTTTTTGTGCGTGTTCCAAAATAATTCTTAACAATGAAGAAAATCGACTCAAATAATCATTTGCTGCTGCTTGATTCCCTGTTACATAAAGGGATGAAATTGAGCTTAAGCAATTAAAGATGAAATGTGGATTCATTTGAGATTGGAGCGCTTTTAATTCCAAGTTCTTTAGATCCGCGGAGATTTCTTTTACGTGAGCTGCATTCTGTCTTCTGTTTCGTATGATTCTAAAGGATGTTAAAAAGATAATAGCAGTAACTGAGAAGACTAAGATGCAGTTAAAAAGATTTGTCTTCCAAAAACTTACCTGCACCACAATTGGAATAGTTAAAGAATTTCCTGTTCCTGATCTTTTAATGACTAATTGATATGTTCCTGCCTCCAGATTATTGAAAGTGATTTCTCTTGAAGCATTTGCTACCCGCCATTCCTTGTCTTTGCCGACTAATTTGTAGAGGTATGAACCATTTGTGGTTTGAGCTAAATCGGCTTGGGCAATCGAAGTGAACGACCAGAGGACGCAAACGAGAACTATTAATATGGAAACGACCTTGTTTATGATAATACTAATCTAGATGATAATATTTAATTGATAGCAATTTTGAAAGGTAAATAAAAAGGACCTTATGAGAGAACGATATTATGGCAGAGTTAAGTATGGTGGGAGCTGTTTTAAATGAAGATGGTTGGGAGTTCTTTAGCCGAGAGAGGTAATAATGGATCAGCTTTTTTATTACGGTCAAATCTGATAATTTTTCAACACTATTTGATAAAACTATGTCAAAAGACTCATATACACGAAATAATTAGATCACTTATTCTAATAACCTATCACTTATACTCTAGCATACTCACTTATAAAGTGGGAATATTTATATGCTTTTGAGGTCGTAGCTTTACATTAACAAGTCGCTGATTCAGCAATGGATCATGGGCCTTGTGCACTACTTAAAAACTCTCAGTCTCTAAATTTAAATCGTATTGTATTTAAAGGAAGGCACGTAAAATATTCCTATGACGCCTATGGTCGAGGAGAAGATTGGGCAAAAGGGTGGTCGACAAATCAAATGAGGGTTCGGCCACTATTTGCAACTTATTAAAAAATCTTATTTCAATCACCTTTCATTTTTGATGAAAGGTGATTTTTTTTGGAATAAATTATCACTTCTACTATAAAAGCGTAGCTAATACTTTAGTCTTTGATTTCTAGTTGTTTTAAAGGATTCAGATTAATGAAAAGGTAAATTCATTTTATAATTTGCTTCAAGCCACTCTTTTATAAGGAGTCGCTTTTTTTATCATATTTGTTCTATGAAGTTCCTAGTAAAAGAACATAAGTCAATTGTCAAAATATTTGAAGATGTAGGAACTGATTCTTCAAAGTATTCATTCCGGAAAAAGGGAGGTCAACTTTTTATTGAACTTGAAGGAAAGTCAAATCCATTTTGTTTCTATCGAAAAAAGGAATCCACTTTAAACAGCAGCATGCAATTTGAAGATAAGATTACGTATTTTATTGGACTGAAACAAGAAATTGAAGTTGACAGCTGGGAGGACGTGCTGTCAGAAATTAAAGCTTGGATATAAAAAAAGGTCGTTCCCAAATTGAGAACGACCTTTTTTGAATTAGACTATATTCTTATTTTCTACTAACAATCTTCTTTGTTGTTCTATAATCTCCAGATGAAATATTAACGAAATATGTTCCGTCAGCTTTATCTGTAAGATCAATCACAAATAACGATTGTCCTTCAAATTGAGTATCTAAGATTAATCTTCCTGTCACATCTACCACCTGTACTTGAACAGCATCCTCAAAGTTCAATAACTGAACATTGAATTCTCCTGCAGCGGGATTTGGATAAATTGTGAAAGCGAATCCATTTTCAAATACACCTAATTGAGAATCAACAACTATGTCAACTCTTTGGAAAGTACATCCGTTAGCATCAGTAATCGTCACTGTATAATTCCCAGCTTCTAATCCTGTAATGTCTTCAGATGTTGAAGTGAATGAATTAGGTCCTGACCAAGAATAAGTGTATGGCGCAGTTCCACCAGTTACAGTTACGTCAATTTCTCCATCATTACCTAGGATTTCATCTATCACAACTTCAGAAGCTGATAGCGCCGCTGGTTCACCAACAGTTCCCATTACTTGACCTGCACATCCATTATCATCTGTAATATCAATTGTATATGGTCCAGTTGCCAGTCCTGTGAAAGTATCACCTGCTTGAGATCCAGATCCAATGTCATATGTAAATGGGGCAGTTCCTGTAGTCGTAGAAACCTGAATCGATCCGTCAGTGTCTCCATTACAACTGACATCAGTTACGTTTGCCGATCCTGATATTCCAGCACCAGTTCCAATAGCGATTGAATTACATCCTACTTGGCATCCATTATCGTCTTCAAACAAATTAGGATAAGAGCCTACAGCTAATCCTGAGAACAATGATGGGGCCTGGAATGTTACTCCACAATCAATACTGTAAGCATAAGGAGATGTTCCACCGCTTCCATGAATTTCAATTGAACCGTCAATTGAACCGGGGCAAGTTTCATCAATAACTGTTGTGCTATCAACTAAAAGCTCTGTTGGCTCATTAACTGTCACTACAGTTGAATTAGGACAAGCTAAGTTGTCAATGATAGTTACTGTATAAGTTCCAGCAGTTAGGCCAGTGAAGTTACCAGTTCCTTGAGGTCCTGAACCAATATCATAAGTGAATGGAGCGTTTCCTCCAGCCATAGATACTGTTGCTGTTCCATCAGTATCTCCAAAGCAAGCTACATCAGTTGCTGAAGAAGTTACTGTTCCCGAACATGGTGATACCACACAGAAATTGTTAATTTCTTGATTTCCGAAATCAGAGTCAACTGCTTGAATGGTTGCTAGTACGGCAGATGTCACGTCTTGAGTGATCGTATAGTCTCCGTCAATTGTACAACCGCCCCATTGTGAACCGAATAATCCGTCACCATAAGTGTCATTGATTATGAAATCATAACAAGCAGGGTCTAAACAAGTGTTAACAGTGATTAATTCTCCCGCAGTGTTGTTAGTATAAGGTCCTCCGCTTAAAAGTGTGTTAGAACCACCATCTTGAATTTCCCAAGTGATCTCAGTTCCATAACAATCAAGGTTGATTTCTAATGTGATTGCTTGAGCATTAGCCATTGCACTGAAAGCGCCAGCCGAAGCATCATTTCCAGGATTAGAATCTGCGTTACCATTTGGTAAAGTAGTAGATGAATTGAAAGTATGAGCACCCGAACCAACACTCATGCTAGCCAAGGTTACGTTTTCAGTTGCGCCAGCTGCAAGCGATCCTGTCCAAGCAAAAGTTTGATTAGTACCTGCATCAACATCATAATTGATAGTAACAGCAGTTAAAGTGTTTGTTCCTTCGTTTTTAAGAGTTACTTCAGGTATGAAAGTACCAGTACATAAAAGTCCAGTCGGACTGATAACAGCTGTTATAGCAGCATCATCTGGTAGAGTCGGTGTGTTTGGATCCCAACCGTCATCTGCAGTAGCTCCGCCACAAGAACCTGGAGATAAATAAGCATCTATACCTAAAGGCCATGACACTCCTAAACGTCCATAATAATCTAATGCATTATTGTCATTTGTACCTGAACATGCGGCAGCACCTCCATATAATTGTCCAATGATTCTTCCGTTTTGGTCAAATAGAGGTGATCCTGATGAACCAGGTTCCGTAACTCCTTGATCCCAGTCATCAATCATCCAAACTTGAGCAACAGGATTTCCTCCAGTAGCGTGATATGGCCCTTGATCTTCTCTACAAATTTTCTTTACATCTCCTGAGGGATGATGAATACCTGTTCCCTCAGTGACTGTTTGTGCATCTGTCGCATCCCATCCAGCATAATAACAGTTCCAGTTCTGTGCGTCAGTCACAGTCATATTATCAATTTGAATGAATCCATGATCTGCTTGAGTTCCACTAACTAAAATAGTCGCACCGTTTGCAGTTTGATCGTAAGGAGGTCCTGGATCAACTGAACCTGCGGTAGTAGCACAAGATTCATTTCCTACAGGCGAGTCCCAATTGAATCTGAAAGCCCAGTTACCTGTTCCACCACCTAAACAGTGATTCGCAGTTAAAAAGTATGGCGTTCCATCATCACAAGTGTTATTAATTAAGGCACCGGTACAAATTCCACTACCATTAACAACAATCATTGCAACAGATCTAATTTGATCACCCCAACCAATTCCTAATGGACAGTTGACATCAATATTACAATCACCTGATTGATTCAAAGCCTTTGCTAAATCTTTTTGGATTGGCGCAAGACTTCTGTATCCATGAATCACATTTGTAATTGTAAAATTACCAGCGTGAGAGACATTTGAAGGTTCTACATATTCAACAATGATTTTGTCACCGTGAACTAATTCAGTTCCCAGTTCGCCATCAACTCTGTTATTTCTTTGAGTATATGCACCAACTCTATTCGTTTGGTCAACATCATACAAATACAAATATGCTCCTTTAGGAAGGTCATAGTTGTCAAACAACAAATTCATTGTCATTGCACCCTCACACTCAATTGCCAATTGCCAAACTCTATTCCCATTAGGAAGAGTTGTCCAGTTGCCAGAGTTTTGGGGCGTGTAGTTTACGTCATATTTATAACCGAAGCGCCATGGGGCATCTTTCGCTTCATCATCTATGACATCTTCTGCATCAATCGTTGCCTGGTCATAACCGGGCATAACTTCAACAGGAATGTTTTTATCATCTAATTTTCCGTTCCACCCGAGTGGGGAACCTAGGTTTGTCGTTTGGGCGTATAACCCAAAGGACAGGCCTATACAGGCCATAATTGCGTAAATTTTCTTCATGTAAACGTTTTTTGAGACTCTGAAAATACAAAAAATAATTACAGAAGCATATTCCTGTTAAATAACAAACAAGGCGCAATTGGATTCCTAGGATTAAAAAAGCCGCCTCTCCTGATGAAGGGCGGCTTAAATTTTAATTTTTAATAATCCGTTTTGATTCGAATTCTTTCTCACTGAGAATCTTAATAATATATGTCCCAGATTCTAAATGTCCAATGTCAATCTTGATTTGACCAGCATCAAATTCATTACTTTGTGAATGAACGAGCTTACCGCCTAAGTCATAAATTAGAACATCTGCAGCAAGGTTAAGTTCTATAAAGAACAGTCCGTTGGTTGGATTCGGATAAACATTGAATTGGCTTAATCCCTCTTGCTCACCAATTGACAGTCCACATTGAGAGTAGACAACATCACAATAAGTGGTGTCACATCCATTTGCGTCTGTGATCGTTAGGCAAGGTGTCCATGTTCCTGGAGCATAATTGTGAACTGGGTTCGCATCAGCAGCTGTGCCTCCATCACCAAAGTTCCAGTAATATGAATATGGTGCAACTCCCCCATAAGCAGTAGAAATGAAATTGACATTACATTGAGAACTATCAGAGTACCATTGGAATACTCCTTGAGTGTTACAAGGCGAAGCGCCACAGTTAATAAACATTTCCATTGTGAATGAGTCACTGCATCCTCCAACTGAATCAATAATTGTAAGAACTACATAATATGTTCCATTTGAAGAATACGTATGCGTTGGGTCAACATCTGTAGACGAATTTCCGTCTCCAAAATCCCAATAGTAATCATATACGTTTGGATCATTAAATCCAGGAACGAACCAAACTGAATCACATCCGATAAAGGCTGGATTAAATGAGGCGTTACAAGATGTTTGAGGACAATTGGTCGTCAATAACTGACAAGATGTGGTGTCACATCCATTTGCATCAGTCACAGTTAAACAAATCTGGTAAGTATTCGCGCCTCCGGCATATTGATAAACTGGATTTTGCAAGTTGCTTGTGTTTCCGTCTCCATAATCCCAGAAGTAGGTATATGGTGATTGACCTCCGTATGCTTGTCCGAAGAAATCAACAATACAGTTATTGAAGTCCATTTGGTAAACAAAGTCTGAAGTCACACTGCAGTTGTTTCCGCAAGCAATTGTGATTGGAACAGTGATGATTTCTTGACATCCACTTAAGGAATCCATGATTTGTAGAACAACATAATAAGTGCCATCTGCAGGATAAGCATTTGCTGGATTATCGTCAGTAGAAGTGTTTCCGTCTCCGAAGTCCCAGAAATAAGTGTACTGTGGTCCCGTAGAAACAGGATAGAACACAATCGTTTGACAATCTTGATAAGTGAATGTGAACTGGGCGTCACAGGAAGTAGGGTTACACTGAGAAACCACAACATCACAAATAGTCGTGTCACATCCATTGGCATCCGTAATTGTTAAACAAGGCGTCCAAGTTGTCAATGCAGGATAATTGTGAAAAGGATGTGCGTCAGTAGCCGTATTTCCATCCCCAAAGTCCCAGAAATAAGAATATGGTGCTGTACCTCCATAGGCTGTTGAAACGAATTGAGTATAACAATTAGGATCAGTGTTACTATCAAAAGCGCCTTGAACATTGCAAGGTGTGAATCCGCAATTGATCGTTAATTGGATAGCCGTTTGGTTGAAGCAATTGAATAAGGTATCTGTTACAGCAAGAAATACGGTGTGGATTCCATTCGTAAATGTGTGCGAAGGAAATTGTTCTGTACTTGTTGTTCCGTCACCAAAATTCCATGCATATGTCATTCCGGGACCAGATGCTACCGGAATAAAGTAGAGAGAGTCACATCCAATATATGTATACGTAAAGTTAGGGTCACATTGAGGAGGATTACATTGAGAAACAATGAAATCACACACTGTAGTATCACATCCATTGGCATCCGTAATAGTTAGGCAAGGTGTGAATATTGAACCGTTTGGATAAGCGTGTACTGGATTTTCAAGAGAAGATGTGTTCCCATCACCGAAATCCCAGAAGTAAGTATAAGGCGCTTGCCCTCCATACGGTGCAGGGTAGAATGTTATATCACAGTTTTGGAAATCTTGAGTGTAAGAGAAGAATCCACTTACAGTGCATCCTCCACAACTTACCTGAATAGTATAATAGGCTTGATCAAAACATCCTGATAAGGAATCTGTAACATATAGATATACAATATGAATTCCGTCAGCAAAATCATGAATAGGTGTCGCATCTGTACTTGAATTTCCGTCTCCGAAATCCCATTGATAATCAAAATTTAAACCAGTAGAAGCAGAGAAGAACTGAACCGTATTACAATCTAAATAAGACATTGTGAATTGTGCATCACATGACATAGCTGAACAGTTCGTTTGAACAATTTGACAAATTGTTGTGTCGCATCCGTTCGCATCTGTAATTGTTAAACAAGGAGTGTAAGTTGAATAATTAGGATAGGTATGAATTGGATGAGCATCTGTACTCGTTTGTCCATCTCCGAAAATCCAGAAGTATGAATAAGGAGCTACTCCACCATAAGCAGTACTCACGAATTGTGTGCTGCAATCAGTAGAATCAGCATATGTTCCGAAATCTCCAAGGACGTTGCAATTAGTCAAGGTGCAATTGATGTCAATTTGTTGAATTGTTTGATCTCCACAGTTATTGATGCTATCAAGAACAACTAGTTGAACAGTATATACACCGTTTGAGCTATAAGCATAAACAGGGTTTTGATCACTGCTAGTTCCACCATCACCGAATGACCAATCGAATTCGTATTGCGGTCCGTTAGCAACAGGGTAAAAAATAACTGAGTCACATCCAATTAATGACCAAGTAAATTGGGCATCACAAGGTGAGTATGTGCAATTAGAGAAAATGGCTTGACAAATTGTTGTATCACATCCGCCTGCATCAGTAACCGTTAGGCAAGGCTGGTAAGTTTGGCTATTTGGATAAGTATGGCCTGGGTTAGCATCTGTTGATGTATTTCCATCTCCGAAATCCCATAAGTATGTATATGGTGCTTGACCTCCGTAGGCGGAACTCACGAAAGTGAATTCACAATTTTGAAAATTTTGACTGTAAGTAAAGTCAGCAAAAGTTGAACAAGAAGATCCACAATTAATAGTAATCCATTGAGTGGTAGAATCTGTACAATTTGAAAGAGAATCTTCTAAAAACAATGTTACCTGATAAACGCCATCAGCATAATTATGGATTGGGTTAGCATCAGTAGATGTGTTTCCGTCTCCAAAATCCCAAGAGTAAGTATAATTTAACCCAGAACTCATTGGGAAGAAATATGCTCCGTTACATCCTACATAAGTATTAGTGAATTGAGCATCACAAGATGTCGGATTACAGTATGCTTGAACCACATCAAAGAGAGTTGTATCGCATCCATTTGCATCTGTAATAGTTAGGGTAGGAGTATAAGTTCCTTGATTTCCGTAATTGTAGTTTGGACTAGCTTGGTTTGATGTTTGTCCATCTCCAAATTGCCAAAAGTAAGTGTAGGGCGCTACTCCACCATAAGCTGTACTTATGAAGTTAACATCACAGTTAATTGAATCAACATAGTGGGCGAATGCACCTTGAACAGAACAAGACGAGCAATTAATTATTACGGGAACGGTTACAATATCTTGACACATAGTTACGGTGTCAGTAATAAGTAGGGAAACGAGGTAAGTTCCATTGGTTAAAAATTCATTAGAAGGGTAGGGGTCCGTAGAAGTATTGCCATCATTGAAGTCCCAAGCATAAGTGTATTGTGAACCAATATCAACTGGGTAGAAAAATACCGAATCACAATCAGCATAGCTTATAGTAAATTGAGCATCACAGGATTGAGGCGCACATTGCATAGTTACTGGATAACACACTGAGGTATCGCAGCCATTTGCATCAGTGACTGTTAAACAAGTATTATATGTTGCATTATTAGGGAAAGCATGATTTGGAGTAGCTCCTGTTGCTGTATTTCCATCACCGAAGTCCCAAAAATAGGAGTAAGGAGCATTACCACTTAAGGCATTTGCAGCAAAGAATATTTCACAATTCCCCCATGTATAGGCAAAATCAGCGGTTACAGTGCAAGAGGTGCCGCAATTAATAAGGACAGTAAGGGTGCTGCTTTGAAAGCAGCCCGCAACTGTATCTTGTATAGTTAGAATGACAACATAAGTTCCGTTTGTGCTATAATTGTTAGCCGGAGATGGCTCCATACTGGTATTGCCATCACCAAAATCCCAGAAGTAAACATATTGAGACCCTGTTGAAGCTGGAACAAACCAAACTGAATCGCAGTCTATGTTAGTTGAGTTAAAAGTAGCATCACATTGGGCGTTTGAGATCGCTGAAAAACTAAGAAATGCGATTAAAAGGATAAAAAACTTTCTCATTAGGGTTCGATTAAATTCGATTGATTTCCCTTAATACGTTTTGATTATTAAATGGTTGACTGAAAAGGTAAAAAATAATGTCAATTCTAATAAGTGTCAGAATATTAACTAGAAAGTTGAATTTAATATCAAGAAAAATACTCTCTTTTAAAAGAGGAGCCCCATGAATAGAACGTCATCAATC
>JBLFXO010000098.1:0-10820 GCA_047609865.1 Arenicella sp. | reverse complement strand
AAGGACATAAAAAAAGACCCTCCAACGGAGAGCCTTTAGAATCATGAAAATGATTTATTCAGCGCTTTGAAGATAAACTTCGGTGCCCGTTTACTCATCATCCTTAATTGCTTTGATTGTCCAACACAAATCTCGTATTTGTTTTTCTCAAAACCTTTGGCGAAGCCATCAACCAAAGCAGCAACTGGAATAGGCTTAAACTTATCCCACTCATCTTTGATCATTGGCGTCTTAGTTAAAGGAGGCATCAACTCAAATACCTTCACTTGACTTTCAATTTGATTTCTTAATGATCTTGTCCAAGAATGGATTCCAGCTTTTGTTGCACAATAAACTGGCGCAACTGAAATAGGAACGAAAGCTAAACCTGAAGACACATTAACCAAAGCCGCATTCTTCTGCTTTTTTAAAATCGGTAAAAAATGATGCGTAGTTCTTATAGGTCCAGCAAAATCAATATCCACTTCTTGCATCTGTTCTTCTAAAGAAGCACTCTCATCTCTATAATTCACTTCGTTAAAAATACCTGCGCAATTCACCAATACATTTACTCCACCTTTTGCTTCTATATCAGAAGCCAAAGCTTTTAAATGGTCGTCATTGGTAATGTCACAAACCGCATAATTCATTCCGGGGTTTGCATCACAAGCAGCTTTCAGTTTAGCCTCACTTCTACCGGTTACAGTTACTTCTGACTTGGCAGCCAAAAAGCGCTTTGCCATTTCTAATCCAATTCCAGATCCACCACCTGTAATCAATACTTTGTTATTTGATAAATTCATTTTTCTTGTTTTTAAAAGATGTCAAATCCAGCTCCTACGTAAACCAAAAATTGTTGCTTTTGGCGGACTTAGTAATCCACTTCATTTTAGCGTAGTTCTGAACTCATTAAAGCTCGCCATATCAATTAATGAACTCCGCTCCATTAGGAGACATAGCAATATTTAAATCCATCTACATTCATAGCCTTTACTTCATCCATCACCTTATTGATGTTGGCCTTATTTTACTCAACAAACCATTGCTGAACGATATATTCTACTTTTAGAATATTCATCTTTTTATTGTTGTGAATGAATACCAATTCTGTTTCCTTCTGAATCTATGACTTGTGCGATAAAGCCATTGGGTCCAATTGATGTTTTTCCGAAAACAATTGATCCGCCATTTGCTTCTACTTTATTTACCTCAGTTTCAGTATCTGCTGTTGAAAAGTAAACTACTGTCCCAACTGCACTGGGTTTGTGCTTCTCGTGCTGAAAAATTGCACCGACACTTCCAGCTGCTTCAGGCTGACCTGTGAACATGTACATTTTTGATTCTCCCGCATCCACATATTCCATTTCTAATCCGAAAACTTCAGAATAAAACCCTTTAGCTCTTTCTAAATCTATTGTTGGTATTTCAAACCAGTTAACTGCGTTCATATGTTTTGTTTTTAATTAGTTAGACAACAAATATATAGTAATTCTACACATCTGATAAGGTGTGTTTCCGACACTATAAGGAGCTGTTTATGACACATATTATTCTTAGCTTGCATAAAATTAGAAGCATGAAACATCTAAGTATTATTGTTCCCACAGGAGAGTTCATTTTACCAAGCATAATTGGCCCTTACATGATGTTTAACACGGTAAATGGATATCTAGCTCAACAAGGAAAGGAGCCGGCTTTTCAAATTGATTTGGTTGGATTAACCAAAGAAGAGAACTTATATGGCAATGCTTTTGCTGTTCGGCCAACAAAACAATTAAGTGAAATAAAGAAGACTGACCTAATTATTGTAGGCACTATTGATGGTGATTTACAGGATAGTTTGAGGAAGAATCAACCTTTTGTTACGTGGATTAAGAAGATGAGAGAAGAAAATAATTGCGAAGTAGCCTCTTTATGTATGGGCGCTTTTCTACTAGCTCAAACAGGACTGTTAGATGGTAAAACATGCACCACACATTGGATGGGACAAGATCATTTTGAGAATATGTATGAGCAAATTCAGTTACAGCCAGATAGAGTAATTACTGAAGATGACGGCATTTACTCAAGCGGAGGAGCTTTTTCATATTTGAATCTCATTGTTTATTTAATTGAAAAGCATTGCGGCAAAGAAGTTGCTATTTGGATATCCAAAATAATGGAAATTGACTATTCAAGAGAAAGCCAAAGTCAGTTTCAAATTTTTCAAGGACAAAGAGAACATCAAGATGTCAGCATCATCAAAGCGCAAGACTTCATTGAATCTAACTTTCATGAGAAAATCTCAGTTGAAGAGCTTGCAGATTTATCAGCAATAGGACGAAGAAGTTTCGTAAGAAGATTTAAAAAAGCAACCGCCAATACGCCACTAGAGTACATTCAAAGAGTGAAAATTGAAGCTGCAAAAAAACGATTTGAATCCAGTAAGGACAGCATCAATGAAGTGATGTATTCAGTTGGATACAATGACAACAAATCCTTTAGAAAAGTGTTCAGGAAATTCACCGGTATCACTCCTTCAGATTATAAATTAAGGTACAGCCGTCTGATGAATTAGTATCAAACGTATTGTGGTCGGATTCTTTTATTATATTTAAAAGAATTTAAATCCCTCACTATGGTACGTATTATCTTTGTTTTATTATCACTTCTCATTTCAGGTGGAATAGCAGCTGCTGCATATTTTCATCATATGAACTGGCTTTATGCCTTCATTTTCTTTGGCCCACTTATTCTTATTGGCCTCAGAGACATGTTGCAAAATAAGCGCGCTATCAGAAAGAATTTTCCGCTTATTGGGAACTTGAGATATATGATGGAGGCTATCTCACCCGAGATTCAGCAGTACTTTGTAGAGAGAAGAACGGATGGCGCACCAATAAATAAAAATAGTAGAGCCATTATTTATCAACGATCAAAAAATATAGGAGCAACGCATCCATTCGGAACCGAAATGAATGTTTATGAAGAAGGATACGAATTCATTACGCATTCAATGTATCCAAAAAAGATAAAAGAAGAACCAAGAGTAATGATTGGAGAAGGACAATGTTCAAAACCTTATTCAGCATCTCTTTACAATATTTCGGCCATGTCATTCGGTTCAATGTCTAAAAATGCTGTAATGGCAATGAACAAAGGTGCCGCTAAAGGTAACTTCTTCCACAACACAGGTGAAGGAGGAATCGCACCTTACCATCTAATGGGAGGAGATTTGAGTTGGCAAATTGGTACAGGTTATTTCGGGTGTAGAAATGAAGACGGAACCTTTAATGAAGAAATGTTTCAAAAAAATGCAACTCATGATTCTGTAAAGATTATTGAGGTGAAGTTATCACAAGGAGCAAAACCAGGTAAAGGAGGAATTCTTCCGGGTAAAAAAGTGACACCAGAAATAGCAAAAATTAGAGCGGTACCTGTTGGTCAAGATGTGCTTTCACCATCTTCTCACTCTGCATTTTCTGACCCAAAAGGCTTATTGAATTATTGTGATCGATTAAGAGAACTATCGGGAGGTAAACCTGTTGGATTTAAACTTTGTGTTGGAAAAGTACAGGAGTTTGAAGAAATATGTAAGGCAATGAAAGAGACAGGTCAATATCCAGATTTTATAGGAGTTGATGGCGCAGAAGGAGGTACTGGTGCGGCACCACTTGAATTTGCAAATAATGTAGGTCTTCCACTTTATGTTGGATTAGTATTAGTAGATACTCTGTTGAAAAAATACGGAGTTCGAGATAAAATTAAAGTGATCGCATCAGGAAAAGTATTTTCAGGTTTTGGAATTTTCAAAGCGCTTTCAATGGGTGCTGACTTAACTCAATCGGCTAGATCATTCATGCTTTCTATTGGTTGCATTCACGCTCAACTGTGTAATACAAATACATGTCCGGTAGGAGTTGCAACTCAAGACAAACATTTAATGAAAGGATTAAATGTGGAAGATAAGTATGTGAGATGTTACAATTATCACCACAATACGGTTAAGGCATTCTTAGAACTATTAGGAGCTACGGGTTGTACACACCCAGACGAATTGAACTCTGAAAACATCCAACGTATGGCTGAAGATGGTGATGTTTGGACGTATACTGAAATCATCAATTCTTGGCATATGGTTGAGAAATTAACAGGTGTTAAGGCTAATGAGAAGGCTGGGGTAAACGCCTAGGTTTTAGAGGTGATTTTGTTTGACCACGAATGTGAATTGAATTAATTAAGGATAAGAACTATCATATGTCAACAAAAGAAGAATTGCATATTAGTGGTTTTTCGGCTGAGAACAGAAAAAAGTATCTCAGCGAAACTACTTTGAGTCTTAATGCATTGCTTGATGACGCATTCGAAGAGGACCTCAATCAGCTACGATCCGTTTTCCCTGTAGAATGCACTAGAGACAAGATTAAGATAATAGACGCAAGAGTTTCATTGTCATTTATTAATGGTGCTGATGTTGCCGTCATAGAAGTTCAATTACAAATCAGTTTTGACAAAGCTTCACTTGGCGAATACCAGAGCGTATACAATTTGAATGGAGTACTTGAAGATGAATCCTTCTTTTTTGAATAAGTATTTCTTAATATCATAACTGTTAGTAGCTTCTTCATACCTTTTAGATAATAAAGTTGATAGTATGAAGCAAAGCTTACACCCTCCCGAGGCCTTCCCGCAAGATTCCCAATTCTTACGATATAAATTACTAGATCTAATCAAACACTAAGTTCAATTATGAAAAATTCATTGTTCCTGTTTTTATTAATCACTCTTGCCACACCGTCTTTTCAACAAATAAAACTCAAGGGTACAAAAATATCTTTCGAACTTCCGAATAACAAGTGGAAATTGGATCAGGAGTTGGAAAACAAAGGTCTAGTTGTAATGATATTCAAAAGAGAACCTATTCTCGATTCTTCGAAAGTAGAAGTAATACCAAACATAGCCTTTATATCAGAAAAAGTTGATGAAAAGATGGATCTCCAAACGTTTGCTTCTTTGAAGAAAAAGTCAGTCTCTTTTGATATAAAAAAGACCTTTACCAGTGAGAACGGACCTTTGAATTTCAAGAACGCTCTCGGATATATCGGTAATTATTCAGATAAGTGGGGTGAGCACACGATTTATATGGTTTATCTCGTCAATAACAAAAAGGGGGTTCAAATTGTTTGTGACGTAATGACCGAATTAACAGAAGAAGTGAGAGAAGAGTTCGAGACGATTCTTAAATCTATTGAGTAGATACATCATATGAAAACAATCTTAGTTGGAATCATTTTGTTTTGCACAGCTCAAGCCGGATTCACACAGGTATCTGACACGGTATCACTTCATCAAATTAACGGATACCCCCCCAAATTGAATGAATGCCTTAGCGTTTACCATGATGGCTGGTCTTTCTATTTTAAGTACAGCCTATTTGAGGAAACTATTCAGAAGAAGAAATCTCAAATGAATGAAAAAGACGCCCAGTTTCTTAACTACTTATTTGAAAATGTTACCGTACGTTTTAAGATAAATGGAGGCGAACTCAGACTAAAAGATTGGTAGAAAGATGGCCTTGACGCTAAACACCTCGGAATTACACCTTTGTATTTGAGCCTCATGTTCACTCGTATGGGAGAGACATTTATAGTCAAAGATGATGGAACTTATCTAGAAAAAGTAATTTACAGTTCATCAAAAAGAAAGGTCAAACTAGAAACATTAGATGGTACCACGATTCCAAAGTTGAAAGCTTTACCGAAAGAAAATTAATCTCAACATTCAATTAACCGCTTCATCTAAGAAAACTTCTTACGTGATTTAATAAGTTCATAAGCATCAGAAATCTTTTGAAATTTATTTGAAGCATTTTCTTGAAATTTCTCACCCAAGTAAGCTACCTTATCTGGATGATGAATGACTGCCAATTTTCTGTACGCTTTCTTAACTGCTCTAATTGAGGCCGATTCATTAATCCCTAGAATTTCGTATGCCACTTGCATTGACAATTTGAATGATCTTGATTTTGGCCTTGAATACGTTTTTTGTCTCTTAGTCTTTATGCGAAGATTATGCATTGCCAAAAATGAACGAAGAATTCTATTGTTCAATCTGAACAATTTGATTATTCTCTGGAGCAATTTGTATTCGTTATCGGTAAGGGTGTTATCAATAGCACACAGCCGTACAAGAAAATTAATCAATTGTATTTTTCCTGAAATATCGAAATGACGATTCACTTTTTTTGAAATGCTACCAAGCGAAATATCTTCATCTAGTTTACTTAAAAAAAGGTCAATAAACTCTTCAGAATAAGGACTTTTGAAATCTTCTATTAATTCGTTTTTCACCCAAGCGATATCCAATTCTTTGACTACACCGTCAACTTTAATAACTATAGCTGTTAGTTCAAGAATAGAATCTATAAACTCTTCTTCGTTTCCTAAATATCCCGTTTTGACTCTTGATTTGAATGAATTTTCATACAGTCTGTATGCCAAATAAAAAAAAGCTAGGACAATTAAACCTCCAAGCTCTTTGGGCATACCTAAATAATAAGTTCCAAGCATCAAAAGTGGTGTGAAAATTATTAACCCAAAGACTAAAATTGTGGAGTTCATTCAGTGATAATTTAATACAAAAATGGAGATCTTAATTTGAATAAAATCGAAATTCTAAGAAATCTATTAGCTAAATATAGATTAAACACCCTGAAAGAAGAAACGGAATCTTACGACCCCATAAAAATGACCATGATTTCAAGTGGTCAAATCTCTCCTTCAGAAAGTATTATTTATAAAAAGTCAGAATTTGATTTGGTTTTGAACAAAGAGCTGGATACAGCTTACCTTCAAACAACAGACATAAAATTCAAAACTCCAGAAGGCTACTTTATAGGCTATGAATGGGACAAAATTTACGAACAAGATCAAAAGGAAATAGAGAGAATGGCAGGATGGGGATATTATATCCGATTAGAATCAGGGTGGCAACTAGGGTTTTGTGAAGGAGAAACTTGCACTGATAGTGTCCCAACAAATCGATCAAAAATTGACTGGATTTTCAGAAGAGGGAATGGTTGAGAGTTGAAAGTCAAGACTTGAGTATGGTCCTTAACGTCAAAACTAATTCCAAATAGATCAAGTTATTTTGTGAAAATTGATTAACAAATTCCTTATATTTAACACTGGTACTACCAACCTTTTACTCTCCCATATGAAAAAAATGAAAACTCTTTTAACGGCACTTTTTTTATTTTGTTTGACGAATTCATATTCACAGATTTATTCTGAAGATTTTGATGGAGCCCTAACGTGGACGATAAATACAGTCATAGCAACAGAAGATGGCTTCCCCAACGTTTGGTATGTTTCGTGTCAAGAAGAAGGTGTGGGGACTGGATTATGTGGAGCCAGCTGTGGGGTGGGAGACAACACCCTTCATGTTTCCTGGAATGCAGGGCTCGGTGGTGATCTAGGAGCAGGATATTTTGAGGCTGGCGGATTTACTTCAAGTCACCGTAGAGCTGAATCTGCTAACATTAGCACTATTGGAGCATCAGCAATGACTCTTTCTTTTGACATGATTGGATGGGGAGGAAATGCAAATGATTTTACTGAAGTTGTTTATAGTATTGATGGTGGCGCTACTTGGACCACTTTAGATGGACCTTTAACATCACAATGCTGTGGTGGCGTTGTGTGTGATGGTGTTACACAAGGTTTGTGGCAAACAAACAGCTATCCTTTACCTGCATTAGCTGAAGGAGAGCCAGATTTTAGAATCGGTTTCATTTGGAATAATATTGATGATGGTGTGGCAACTGACCCTTCGTTTGCAGTCGATAACATTTCTATTACTGGGACTGTTGGCAGTCAACCAGTAGCAATGTTTGAACCTTCTGTAGATACGACAATTTGTGAAGGATCTACCTTGACATTCACTGATATGAGTACGACAACTGATGTAATTTCATCTTGGGTGTGGTCATTTCCTGGCGGAACACCTTCATCCGCTACTGGAGTAGGTCCGCATGATATCGTTTATTCAACCCCTGGAACTTATGCTGCCTTATTAGATGTTACTGATGGCATTGGCACTGACGATTTTACAATTGATGTTGAAGTTGAAGCTTTACCAGATGCGGGTTTAGATGGAACATATAATTTTTGTTCTTCAGATGGTTCTGCTGATTTATTTTTAGAATTAACTGGTCCGGATGCAGGCGGAGTTTGGGAACCTACTCTCACAAGTGGGACAGGATTTTTTGATCCAGCGAATGATTCACCAGGTACCATTGAATATATTGTATCCGGAACGGCCTGTCCAAACGATACGTCTGAGGTTATCGTAACAATAACCACTGCAGCGAATGCTGGAACCTCTGGTACAGCTAGTTTTTGTAGTTCAGATGCGACCGTTGATTTGACAACACTCTTAGGCGCTCCTGACGCCGGCGGAACGTGGTCCCCACTACTGGATAGTGGTGGAGATGTCTTTGATCCATCTACAGACGCAGCGATTACTTATACCTACACTGTAGCCGGAACTTCACCTTGTCTGAGTGCAGCAGCAGATGTAATTGTATCAATTGAAACAATGCCAAACGCTGGTATGAACGGAACACACGATTTTTGTTCTTCAGATGTTGCAGCCGATTTGTTTTTAAACTTAACAGGATCAGATGCCGGCGGAGTTTGGGAACCGACATTAGCTAGTGGAACTGGATTTTTTGACCCAGCAAACGACTTGCCCGGCACCATAGAATATATTGTGTCTGGAACATTGTGTCCAAATGATACCGCGGAGGTAATTGTCAATGTAATCGCTCCACCCTCAGCAGGGACAAACGGAACGGTTGATTTCTGCGAACTTGACAGTCCAATTGATTTGACAACATTTTTAGGAACTCCTGATGCCGGAGGAACGTGGTCACCTATTTTAGATGGAGGAGGCGATATTTTTGATCCTTCCACAGATATTGCAGGCACTTATACATACACCGTAACTGCTGCTCCTTGTGCGTCCAACGCGGCAGATGTCATTGTGTCAATTTCAAGTGGACTATCTGCCGGAAGAGATTCTCTCTTTAAAACATGTGACGACAAATCAAACCTGAATTTAATAACGCTCTTATCTGCTGATGCTGAGGCCGGAGGAACATGGCTTGATGATGACGCGACTGGAGCTTTAACAGGTTCTGTATTCACTGTCGGGCTTGTTACAGCTCCTGGTATATATAACTTTACTTACGTTCAAATAAATACAGCTCCTTGTGAAAATGATTCAGCAACGGTAACTGTTGAAATTCTTGATTGCGCAGGAATTGATGAAATTTCAATAAATGTCTTAAAAGTATTCCCAAATCCAGCAACTGATTTAGTGACCATAGATGCAGGTGAATATCATCTTGACAAAATAGAAGTCCTTACCATAAGTGGTGAGCTCCTAATTTCACAAACCAGTTTAGATATAAATATTGTTGATCTTGCTAGCGGAACATATATCGTAAAAGCAATAGCCGGAAATATTGTACTGACTTCCCTTATAATTAAAAACTAGTCAGATACAATTCTGGTAGTGAAAAACGGGATAATCGGAAAAACTCCTGTTAATCTAAACCGCATTACACCCCCATTCATGGAGGATTTGACGTATTTTGACGATTCAATTTGACTTTTAGCAAAATAAAATGCACCTTTGGTCGTCTACTACAATGGCTGGCTCACATAAAAGTGAGTACTCAGGTGAAAAAAAAGAGATTATGAGTACAATTGAGCAAACGATAGAAAAGGCATTAGAATTTGATAAGAGGAGTATGGGGAAAATGACCACTGCAGATCGACTTGCTGCCTCAAAAGAGGCAAAAGCCCTAGTTCTAAGCATTAACGAGGTTTACAAAGAAACCAAAGATCCAGAATTAATGGATCTTATGAAACTGGTTACGGCGAAAAAGAAAAAGATCGATAAGAGATTGGCGTATAGCTTTTCTTAGATAAATCCTGCTTGTTACCGAAGGAGTGCATGACGTAAGGAGATTAACCTTAACGTTTTCGCAGAACAATGCTATATCCTTACGGATAATAATTCAGCTCTCCATTTCGTACCAACATGCTTGTCAATTAGCTTAATCAAGCTTATTTTCAAGTCATGAAAACATTACTGACCAGTCTCGGTTTACTTCTAACGTTATATTCATTTGGACAAGAATATCTCCTTAAAAACGAAAAAGCCATCTACAGCTTTGAAACCGTCTCAGGTAAATCATTAATGATTGCCAGAGATTCAAGTGACAGCTATCTTGTTTATCGTTTTGGCACTTCAAGCAATATTGAATTAGAATATCCGAAAAACAAAAGAAACAGCTGGCAAAAATTTGAGTATTCATATTGGTTTCGAGGTGGAGGAATTGAAAACGCAGGATTAGATATTAACTTTCTCTATTTTGACATTGGTCATTATCGATATATCGTTTATGACACCTATTCTGCAGAAAGTGAAAAAAACGAGTGCGGAATCAAAGTCATCAATCAAAACACAGAGAAAGAGACTGATATTCTTGGATTGATTAATACGACAAGTGGCTCACTGCTTGCTGGTTTTCGTTGGAATGACCTTATCTCAGAAGGAGATGTATTATATTTCTAAATTGAAAAATTTCCTTTGATGAAAACCCTCAAACAATCACCATTTTGAGAAATATTGGGATTGAACAGCTTTAGCTATAATCACGTAAATTACCAAGCATTTACATTAATTTACACTAATTAATTCTTCGTTCATTACTTGCCCTATACTTTTGTTGGAAGCAACCAATAAAGTATATAATTATGAAAAATAAAAACATCAATTTAGTTATCGTA
>JBLFXO010000097.1:0-10829 GCA_047609865.1 Arenicella sp. | reverse complement strand
CACATTTGTTTAAAGAACTAGTGTAAACTCCTAAAGCCTCCAAATACCATTTCGGCAACGTGTTATTTGAATTATGAATAGTTGCCTTGTAAAGGTTCATATGACCAATTAGTGTGTGAGGTCTCAAGCTATGAATGCTCAACACATTATCAACATTGTTGTTCGGACCACTCACACGATCATATATTTTCTTGAGGTTTTTGTCTGCCTCTTGATAAGGAATTGTTTTGATCCAGCTCATAAGCTTAGTTTTCTTAATTCTTGCGCAGCTCCCGCATTTGTTGTGAATTCAATATCTGAAATTTGACTATCAATTGGTTCAATGAGGATTTCAATTTCTTTGAGGACATTGGCTAATGTCCTGAAATATTCAAGCGCATTATTGTTTGTTTCGATTCCAGTTTTCTTACACCATTGCAAAAAATCGGTAGACTCCTTATATTCTTCAAGGCTTCTGAGAACCACACAAAAAGAGAGCGGGATAGCGTCAATTTTAAAATCTTCGTATTCGTCATCCACTTGTATGAGAAAGCGCTCTCCATCAATAGTCAATTCTACCAAAACCCAATGAGAAGCAAAGATGGAAGGTTCTAAGATTTCAACGTTTACTTGATGAGTTTTGGTTAGGTGAAATAAAATTGCTATTGCATTTGATGCTTTATCCATATAAATTGATTGGATATAAAAATAAGGATAAAACATTAAAATAGTAGCTTTGGCTCAATTATTGAATTCTCTAGATTCAATCACAATATTACGCTTATGAAAAAGTTAATTTTTATATCACTTATCGGATTGCTGAGTAGCTGCGGATTACTTGACGGCGGTGGAATTATTATTGATACACCGAGTATACCTTCTGTAAATGTATGTGAACACGTTGCTACAGATGCTGACGTTGTTACCATGAAAGGGAAAATTGATTCTCAGGCATTTAAAGATGAGCGTATGCAAAGAGCAAAATCGGTGACTAAAGGTTATTGCTTTGTTTCAGCTCAAGTTCTAGAAATCATGGAATCTATGTTGTTCGCTGATGCTCAGTTAGAGATTGCTAAGCATTTATATAAGCCAACTACTGATAAAGAGAACTATGATGTTGTAGTTGATGCCTTAGCCCACAAGAGTGACCGTGATGAGTTGAAAAACTATATCGCTCAGAACTAGGCTTTCTTATTAGCTCTTTTTTCTTTGAAGTAGGCCTTATCGGCAATATAAATTGTCTTTGCAACTTCGCAATATGTTATAGTACCATCTTTACTTTTTAAAGCTGTCAGTTTCACCATTTCATATTCTTTATTGGCAGCAACTTCTTTCTTGATGTTTTCAAGCTCTTCAAGAGTATAGGTGAACTCCGCAAAGAGATGTTCTTTTGCTGGACGCCTAAAAGCTATTTGAGCAGACTTGTCCCATACGACATAATCTTTACCAAGAAGCTGAATGAGTTGTACCATAGGGACAGGGTCTACAGAAGCGAAAAGACTGCCTCCGAAAATAGAACCCATGTAGTTTCTGTTTTTGTAGCTAATCTTTAGCTTCATTTTGATCTCCATCAAATCTTCAGATACTGAGGTGATTTTACCTGTACTTCTCTTGTACATGGGTGACCAATTGAAACCGAACTTGAAAAGCTTATGTGGCTTAATAAATTTCTTTCCTATGTCTGCTGCTTTTTGGTAGAATGACATTGTTTAATTATTCTCTAATTTTGACAGGAAGCTTTTCAATGTACTTCTTAAATTTATTATCTCTCATCCCATATTTGTCAAGGCCTTGAAGACTTATTACATCATCCAAATTTCTTGTTAAAAAGAAGAGCGTATAGCCTGTGTTTCTGAATCGAATTCTATTCTCTTCAGCTTCAATGGTGTATTTAGTGAGTTGTCCGGCTTCTTTAGATTGACAGAGTAATTCGTAATCTTCCAATGTGAAAAAATACGGACCTCTATACCTTTTACTGATCACCTTTAAAGCTTGATTTTTAATCCTGCATTGAAAAAGAAACCATCTAAAGGAGCATATATGTCAGTGAATTGAGGAGTGTTAGTCGGTCCGGAAAGAATACTTTCATATTTTGTTTGACGTGTATCAGTAAAGTTCTCTGCATTCAAGAAAATGACGAAGTTGTCTATCGTTCTTTCTACGACAATTCCTGTTGTGAATAGTTCTCTTGATTTTAAACCTGATGTCAACAGCTGTGATGATTTATACTCATAATCCCAACCAATTCTCCATTTGTTCTCTTCTACCAATAGTAAATCTCCCTTGATACTGTGCTGTGGAGTTAGTGTGAGACCATTCGCAGCTGTTCCGATATTAAGGAAAGCGTCAGTATAAGTGTATCCAAAGAACCAAGTAAACTTCCAGAATGTCAGTTTAATTTGAGATTCAAATCCTCTACTATTAACGTTGTCGCCGAAATTCACGAATTCAAGATTGCCAGCAAAATTTGATGTTAGGAGGATAGGGTTGTCAATTAAATTATAGAAGAACATTTGATTAAAGGTCAGGAGGATGTTGTCTGATCCAAAGGTTGATCTGAATTTGAAATCAAAATTTCCGCCATAAGATCTTTCTGCGCTAACATTAGCAAAGTCTATTGCTTCAACGTTCTGGTAACCGTAAGGCTCTGCTTCTTCATTAAAGATAGTTGGCATTCTATACCCCATTCCGCCTCCTATACGCAGACTTATTTGTTTGCTGACTTTATAAAGAGCACTGAATTTAGGTAAGGCAAAGAACTCACCTTCATTCTGGCTGATCTTAGATTTTGCTTGCGCAAAGTCTCCTCTAAATCCTGTTTCAATCGCGACCTTTTTATTGATATCCCAAAGATGATTTGCGTATGCACCAAATGTCAGATACTCCTGATTTCTCGAAGGAAAAACACCAACATGTGTTTCTGAAAATCGCTCAGTATAGCCGTTTAGGCCTAAATTCAAATTGTGCTTCTCTCCATTAAAGTTATAGTTAAACTCACTGAAAGAATTGAGTTGTTGACCTGCGAACTGAGTCATTGAACCAACCGAGTTCGTTCTGATTTGAATGAATCTGTCAAATAAACTGATGCTGTTTTTTAATGTTAATTTGCTCTTTTTTGAAATCTCTCTATCGGCAAGAAATTGAGTCACATACCTTTTACTTCTCTGCTTGTCGTAATAGTAATTAGTAAGATTAGGAGCCTCTCTATCAATTAACTTCATGTCTCCTCCCATTCTTTCTTCATACATGATATTGGCTCCTAAATAGATCTCTGATTTTGCATCAGGATAGAAGTATAGCTTAGGATTGAAGTTGAATTTTGAGACATCAGCAATGTCTGAATATCCGTCATCATCTGCATCATAAGGTGAATGCATGTGCAAAGATGCCAAATTGGTGAAACCGAATTTCCCGAATCTTCTACTCACAAATGCATTGAAATCTTTTGAACCAATGTGAGAAAGGTTAATGTGCAATAAAGTCTCATCTTCCGTTGGTTTTTTGGATAAGAGATTAATTAATCCACCAATGGCACCACCGCCGTATAAGGTAGAGGCAGAACCTTTAATATATTCAACCTGTCTTAAATCTAAAGGTGGAATCTGAAGTACATCTAAACTTCCTGAGAATCCGCCAAACATTGGGAATCCATCTTTTAACATTTGAGTGTATCTTCCGTTTAATCCTTGAATTCTAACTACCGCGCCACCTGAAGTAGCTGAGGTGGTTTGGACTTGTATACCTGTACTGTGTGTGATTAGATGACTGATTTTACTTGGCTCCATAGAAGCGGCTTCATCAATTTCTTCAGTTAAAACTTCAGTACGGGTTGGTAAGTCAGCTACTGATCTGTTTGACCTGGTCGCCTCAATTAATATGACATCAATTTCTTTATCTGATTTGTCCAAATAAACCGTGGTCATATTGTTATTAGGAAAAGTGACTTCAATTTCTTTTTGCTCATATCCCAAGTAGGAAATGATAAATTTCTGAGGACCATCAGGAACGTTTTCTATCAACCCAATACCATCAACATTCATTACCGCGCCTCTTTTTGTGCCAACCAAAGCAACTTTTGCTCCAATGAGAGGGTCGCCATTTTCCAAATCAAAAACTCTTACTTTAAATGAAGTTTGTGAAAATCCTGAAAAGGAAAGTATTGTTAAGAAAGAGAGAAGAACTATTCTGTTAATCATATTGATTGATTTGGGAGTTAAAGTTAATCCTTTTTCTAATGGAATAATTGCTTGACTTAATAGTCTATTGATTCTACTTCAATTTCTTCTATCACGTCTATCTCGTACACTTCCATAATTTCAGGTTCTTTAAATCGTGGATCTAATTTTAACTCCTTCACTTTGAATTTGTGATAGTCAATTTTGTCGAGAGATTCATGAAACTCTCCGTTTAGAATCGCATTAAAGAAATTCTCTAGGATAGTTGTGGTATCACCTGGCTGCTGAGGTTTTTCATCTTCAATAAATGAGATAAAATTGTCAAATCTTGGAGGCATAGAAAGTTTGTCTCCTTCAAGAGTTTCTGTCTTTCCATTATATTCAACTAAGAGATTGAAAGGTGCAATAAATTCTGGATCGATTGGATTATCTTCAATTTTACTTAGTCTGATTTTTGAAAGATGTTCTTTCGCTTGTTCAAAAAAATCGCTGGTCATTTCGCCTTGTTTGAAGCTGTCATTGTTTGAACGCGAAGAGTTGTTTTTGAGATGGATGTAGTAATTGTCTTCATTGAACTCAATTGAGACCAACTGAGAAGTGCTCATAGGATTGGTTGCAGAATAACTAACTGTTTGTAATTTGAAATCTTCATGGAAAAATTCGCGATCGTTTTTAAAATAGAGAATACTCCCAACCGGAAGTGTGCGTGTATTTCCTTCAATAAATTCTAGGATCAGAGAATCTTCTGTAATACGGTTAATCAAAGCTGAAAAATCGAATTCATGGCCTTTTGCACATCCACTAAAGGAGATTGTGCCATTTTCAATTCTCACAAAATTATATTCTCGTCCAAAAAATTCAACACCACCATGAATAGGACTCATGTAGAAAGGAAAGTGAAAACTATCAACTTTTGCTGTCCAAAAATTTGTTTCAATTACCTCAAGTGTATCTATTGGTTCAATCCATTCAAGAAGTTCTGGAGAATCTATCAGTTCATTCCCTTCGTAGTCATCTGTTGGTGAACAGGCCGTTGTCAGAAAAAGGGCGCATAAATAAAGGTAGCTTTTCATACTTTAAGTCCTTTACGGCAAGACTAGTTGAAAATGCGGCTAAATTCATATCGCATTTATTGATCTTCTTTGATTTTCAGTTTTTTGGCTTCAGCTTTGATTTTTTTGGCCTCTAGCTTTGTGATTAATACATCAATCTCCTTTTTGGGAGCGCTAGGGAACGACAGTAAATAAAACTTCAGTTCAAGAGGATCATTACAATCTTTGAAACTCTTTCTTGTAGTATCGTTTTCGCCGTAAATGTTACAACGGAATTTATCACCAAAATCTTGAATGGCGATTGTCATTTCAGAATATTTTAACCAAGCTTCGTACTTCATAGGGTTATTTCTTAAAACTTAGTAAATAATTGTTCAGCCTTGTATCCTTTATCATCATTGATCGTGATCAGGTATTGTCCGGGAGCTAATGATGAAATGTCAATTGTATTTTGAACGCCACTTATCTTTGTTTGAGAAACCAGTCTTCCTGATAAATCTACGATTTTAAGAACGGAATTTTGTAAATTAATTGAACGAATTGTCAAAAGATTCTCAGCTGGATTAGGATAAATAGTGAATGGAGAAGCCTTATCTTCTTGAATACTTAATTCTTCTTGATCAAATACTTTTAAAGCTATAGCTGGAGTTCTATTGGTTCCGAATCCAACCCAATAAGTTGTGCCTCCACCTATTGTCGGTACCTGAGGCTGCAGATAGGTGTCAATATTTCTTTGGTACTCTATTCTGTTATTATAGCCCAACCAAAGTTCTTGATTCCAAGTTTGAATGCATGCTAGGTAACGTTGATCATCTGCTAATTGAACAGGCTCGTCAAATGGCGCAAATACAGGAATAGAATCTTGATTGGCATCAAAATAATAATCTCCGTCTGCAATTGGGTTCAAGATTGTAAAACCAAAATTGACATCATTAACATCTGTAAAAACATCATCCCATTGGTATAGGTATGCAGTGACGAATTCTCCTTCTAGTGCAAGTGTTGAATTCCACGCCATGGTAGCGGAGAAGTAAATTCCCTCTGCTCCAAGTCTTCCTCCCTTATCATTTTCGTAAACCATGCAAGCTGTGAAGTCGGCATCTGTTGAGCGACTGAACATATTTGGTTTAGGTAGATTAGTGAGGGTGTCCATATCACAATATGAGACAAGGCTATCAGAAATCACAAATGTGAAATCTAGTGTGTTGTCAAAACTTGACTCATCAGCGATACCGATATCTACAGTATAATTAAGGTTGTAAGCTCCGTCTGGGTATGTTGCAAAGCTAAATGCCGGAAGATCATTTGTTCCGCCCGTAAATACGTCTATTGAATCTCCTTGCGGAATAGAGTACGGACCAACTGTTTCTGAATATGTTCCTCCAGGGCCAGTTAAAGTGGCTGTTAGCATTATGTTAGACTGTGTATTAACTCCGTAGTTGTATATTTTAGTTCCTAAGTCAAATCCAAATTCAGTTGATGTGAGCGAAGTTTGCGAAGCTGTCGCTCCCAAAATAGGAACTAGCGTGTTTGTTTTTACAATTCCTGCATCATCATCATAAAGCCCCAATTTATTACCTATGAAGGCTACAACATCTTCTCCATTATCAATTTTGTCTCTAATAAGTGCGCCGTCAGATTTGCTAATAAATGCAAATGGAATTGACGTTGCCGGTCCATCTAGAGTTCCACCATAAGCGAATACAGTTTCTGCTCGGTTAACAACTATTACTCCGATAGCTCCTGCATTTTCAGCATTAAGAACTTTTGTCCCAATGTAGCAATCGTTTGTTGAGGCCCCATCATATCTATAAACTAACGCTATCTTTCCTGTTAAGTCATTTTGAACTGTGCTGCAAGCCTCATTTGCAAAAGGAATTCCTTGAGCGTTGAGTCCTGGCGTTCCATCATCAGCAAGAACAACAGTATCTAGCACTGCGTCAAGTGGATTATTTAAATTTGCTAATCCCCAATCCGGGGCATCACCATTACTAGTGAATTCATATCCACCTGAAATAGAAGCTGGTTCTAATATTGTAAATGAAACTTGTGAAAAGGCTGTTGATGCTCCAATGATAAAAATAGAACAGAGTAGTAATAGCTTCATAAGGTTGGGTTTGTTGCTTACTCAAAGTTATAAGAAAAAATGACACAAACTAGCCCTGAGACCTAATCTTAAGACATTTTATTTACTGATCTGTTTACTTATTTCATAACTGTTTTCAAACGGTGCATTCAAAATATAGGTTCCACTCTCCAAATCTGAAAGATCAATATAGCTCTTGTTTAAATCAAAGACCGAAACAGTTTTTACAATTTAACGAAGAGTAGTTAGAGGTCCTGACAAAAGAAGTTTTTAGATTCTTCTGTTCCAATGTCATTCTTTGTTGTAAATCAGGTTTCTCAGTGCTGACAAAGCTTCATTCTCTCCGAAGGTCTGATCAAGTTTAATTTTTAAATATTGAAGATGCCTAGCAGTCAAATGACGATTATATATTAATTCTTTGCCATATTTATTCGTTGATATCAGATCTTTATATTCAATTGATTTCTTGAGGTTTTGAAGAATGATTGGCAAATCTGATTTGTCTTTTATTTTTTTTTGTTAGAACAAATAATACAATACTGCAGCTATTGTTGAGATAATTAGAAGAGATAAGATGAGAGTCGGGCCGGCTGACATGATTAGTTCTAATTGATTGTCGCTAACAACTCCCAATCCCCAAATATTTAGCCAAGAAGCAATTGCTGATATCTATTTCCAATATCCCGAACAGGCTTAGAACTTGAAAGACAAGAAATATGATCCATACTAATGCAATAGCTATCCAAATGAACTTATGAGTTTTAGGTGATTCAAACCAAAAAGAGATGTTATCATCATTAATTTGCTTGCGATTCAATTTGACCCCAGGCCAGATAATTAATGAGATACCCGAAAGTATTAAGGGAATTGGAGTTAAGATTAAAAATCTGATTGTGGTGTGTTCGATTTCTATCAATAAGATATTGAAAATGAATAGCATCAAGCCTAGTCCGAGACAGACTAAGCCATTAATTGGGCCGTACAAATTCAAATACTGTTTCATAATTCGTAGTGAATTTAGCGATTTTTGGGCACAAAAAAAGGGACAGCAAAGCCATCCCATTTTTAAAGTTTATCAGAGCTTATTTACAAACTACGAATACTTGTTTGTCATCAGAGTCTTCAATCTCTTTGATAAAGTCTCCATCAACATACAGCTTAGCACTAGGTCTTAAGGTAACTTGCTTTTTGTAATTCGCAGCTACTTCACCTGAAGTACTACTTCCTGAATACTTGTATTCATATTTAACTGAGTGACTACATTCATTTTTTAGATAGATGTAGACATATGCTCCGTCTGAATCAACTTTTTCTGATGGCACTATCGCCATTGAAAGAAATCCTAAAGCCACAACGGCAAGGCAAATTGACATTAATTTTTTCATAATATCGTTTTAATTAAGACAATCAAGATAGCGATAAAAACGGAAAACGACTCTACATCTCCTCACAAATCGTCAAGTTGAGCTTAGAAAAGACTCTTGCTCTAAGTTCTGCTAAGGCTTTGAATTCGTCAGAGTTAACTGCTGTTTTAATCGCTTCAGCATTTGGAAATTGCATTACCGAAATGATATCTGGGCCATCTTCACCACTTATTTGTTCCGCTCCTTTGTACTTGCCAAGTGGAGATCCGCCATTTTTTCCAAAGATTGGTCCAATAGCTCCTAAGTAAGCTGGTAGCTCGGCCATATTGGCTTTATTGATTATTGCATTAATTACTAGTATTGATTTTGTATCTGACATTTGATTTATCTTTTAGATTTTTAATTCGTTTTATGGATTTAGGCTATTACTAGTACTTTGTCAATCTCCAATGAAGTTTCTTTTACTACACGTTCTCCTGTTTCTATATACTTCTTGTGACCTGCTAGAACCTTGTTCCATAATTTGGTATTCATTCTTTTCACCATCATTGAATTCATGGCATCAAACATGACGTTTTTCATTGAGTAGTTTAAATTCGCCCTTAGAATGGTTTTGTCATTTTCAGTTCTAACCGCGAACTCAGCTTCCATTTTGTCAATGCCGGGCATTTTTTGAAGGTCATAAACTTCAATTGTCAATGATTCTCCTTCATTCCATTTGGTAATGCGTTCTTCAGCGGTAGCCCCATTCATTGCGAAGTCGCAATGTCTTGTTGCTCCAACACCATCTTTTTGCTCAGATGTTACGTGAGATTTTAATACTCCAGGACTAGCGTGACAGATGTCACCAAAATTTGCGATTGCGTTCCACACCTCTTGTTTAGATGCATTGATTTCAATTTCTCTTGATATAGTTGTCATATTATTTAGGTTTTAATGATTGTATCAATAATGTCATTGTTTCGGCCCCATTGTTATTCTTTTTAGTGGTTTTGGCCCTTGTTAATGCTCCATAAAAAGTAGAGTGGAGCAGCTCTGTCAAAATTTTAGCATTCATGTCTTTGGTCAAATCACCATCATCTTGTGCTTCCTTAACAACCGGCTCAATAACATCAAGGAAATTTTGAAACTCCTTGTCTGCTGCTTTGGCAACCAACTCGTTCGATAATCCCAGCTCAGACATCACGCTATTCACCATGCAGCCAACATATTGCTTCTTCGGTTGCATTGCAAACATGTTTTGGTACATTCCAATTAGTCTGTCAACGGCTGGTTCTTTGTCATGATTTAACTTCTTGTTCAAATGCTTAACAGTCATCTCACTGAAAGCTGTCATGGCCGCCAACAAGAATTGCTCTTTACTTTTAAAGGCATTGTAAAACGCACCTTTGGTCATTCCAGTCGACTTGCAAATCTCATCTATCCCTAAATTATTGTAGCCCTTTGAACAGAATAATTCTAACCCTTTTTTAACTACTAACTCTTTGTCGTGTTTCTGATACATGCTGCAAATATATTATAACACAACGGTCAGTACAAGATTGATCTGAATTCTCATTTTCAATTACAGTTTACTGTCACCGATTGTTTTAATTGTTTTGTCAGGATAAAGCTCCCCCTTATCAAATCCGTCAAAAGAGAAAGAGTCAATTGTTAATCTGTGGATGTATTTTTTAAGCTTCTCTTCTGGCTTCATTAAGAATACAGATTGTGTGTGAGGAACCATATAGCCATCTATCTTTTTGTAATCAGTGAAAGCAATTGAACCGTACATCATTCCTGAACCCGGTATTTTTAAATAATTGTCTCTCAAAGTGTAGCTCGCATAATCCAACATCTTGGTTGTTTTATTGAAGTATAGAATATATTGATCTACTTCTTTGTGAGCCGCCTCAGTTTTCCAAGTCGCATAAACTAAGTCATAGTTAGTTCCATTGAACTCTTTCTCTCCCGCATATCTGATAATTTCTGCATTAGACATCCTGCCTACAATCTCTGTGAAATATTGAAAGGCGGCAATGCCAAATACTTGACTTTTATTGTTCTTGACTTCGAAATCGTACTTGCCAGTATCTACCTTTTCATAGTATTTCCATGATTGAATGCCAGCTATTTCATCCTTTGTTTTTCCGTCATTGAAAGTTACTTGACCATCAAATGAATTGACCACATA
>JBLFXO010000096.1:0-10934 GCA_047609865.1 Arenicella sp. | reverse complement strand
TTGTCCTCCATATTCTTAAATCTCCCACTGTATATCCTCCACCAAAAGTCCCAAAAGTTTGTCCGGCAGCCATTGTAGCCGTGGCTGCAGCCCCCTGACAAGTCCTAATTCCTAAACTTGTTCCAGTTGACTCAAAATTTACATTGCCGTTGTACTGGTTTCCAGCTGCGTTGTGCGAAAGGTATATATAGTTGGTACCTGTATTTGATACATTTAAAGTTCCGTTGAAAATGTCCGGATTCACATTTGCTGTCATCAAATAATTAACAGCTGTACTACTTATATTCGTTGTGCCATTGAAAGTATTTCCTCCTGTTCCAGCATCACTACCAGCACCAGTTTTAACTACGGTTAAGGTGTTATTGAATGTTGAGCCGCTTAAATAGATTCGGGCCGAAGTACAATTAATAATCGCTCCAAAGGTTGTACCATTGAATGTCGTAGTAAGGGTTGAATTAATAGTTAAGGCTGAAGTCGCAGGGACATCATTTATAGTTCCTGAGGTGAATACATTGGCCCCTGTAGAAGTTATTCCATTGCCGTTCAAGTCTATTACACCAGTATAACCGTTCACAGTCATGCCAATAACTGTTGCAACTATGTCAACAGAGCAGTTTCCTAATCCGTTTACATTGAATATTGCCACATCAGTAATAGCAGGAACCGAGGCTCCACCAGTACCGCCGGAAGTAAGCGACCAGTTTGCCGTATTATTCCAATTGGATGCGGTTGCCGAAATCCAAAATCGATTGGCGGCAAACAGAGAGGGCAAAAGAGTGAAACTCAATAGGGTTAATAAATACTTCATAAAAATTGAAATGGGGTAGTATTTGGATTAAAATTAGGAATTCTGAAGGTGAGAAACAAGATTAATTCGAAAATAATCGCCTGATAAATGACAATTATCGATAATAAGACAGAAACAAACGTTCAACTTTGGAGTTGTTCTGATTAAAGAGAGTTTGTAAGTTTAACTTGGCCTTGTAGTTTTAGACAGAAAGAACTTATTAATTAAGATCTGTTATTTATTTAAGGCTTATAACAAGCCCTTTGTCAGGTCAATTAATCATGACAGAAAAGAATTTGACTACTTATGATTTTGGTAGTCTTCATAAGGGCCTTTATTTCTTGTCAATTGAGACAGAAATGGGTCTTAAAAGAACTATCAAGTTCGTGAATAGATAAAGCGTAGTCTTCATTGAGATTCAAACCGTCTTGGCTTAGCTGGGACGGTTTTTTTATAGCCCTAAAACAAGTCCTTTTTGAGCAACATTGAATGCTGCAGTTGTCGTAACTATTTTGGCATCTAACTGTGAATTGAGTATTGGATTTGTATGGTTGAAATGTATGAAATAAATCTTGCTCTTTTCAGAAGGCTCTTGATCTCTAAAAAGCTCAATTGTTTGTGTGATAAGGGGGTGTGGCACGTTATTCATGTCTCTGTCTCCTAGCTCTCCGAAATCGTAGAAAGTAGCATCTAAAAAGGCGTAATCTACCTTTGCAACTTCTTCTACAATGTCTTTTTCCCATTTGTCCCACTTGTCAATGTCGGGGATAAATAGAGCAGATTTGTTTGGGCCAATTATTTTAAAGCCGACTGTCTCAGAATATTCATCTCTGTGTGGAACTGTGAATGGGACAATTTTGAGGTGGGTGGTTAGTACAACTTCCTCCTCATTTTTTAAATCGTGAATTGTAATATTTTTATTTGTGACTAGCTGGTCCCAGGGGCCATTAGTTGAAAGAAATTCCTTCATTCTAGGCATGGCATAAACAGGAACATCAGAAGCGCTTATGGCTTCTTTTCCAAAATCCATTAAGCCTGTGTAATGCCCTATATGCGCATGTGTCAAGAAAACACCGTCTGGAATATCAGTGTCACTGAAATTTTCATATTGAGATAAGTCGGCTAATTGCTCGGACATATCAGGCGAAGCTTCTAGGATATATTTTTTCTGATTTTCTGGGTCTACGATTCCGATTGAAACAACCATTCTTGTAAGGTCTGGATTGTCATGAAGTTGCTCACAGCATTCTTTATGACAATTTATTTGAGGAGAACCTGCATCTTGAATTGTACCGAGGATGACTAATGACGGTGAATCCACAATCTCAAACGTACTTTCGTTAGATTCAATTTCTTCCTCTAAATCAAGCTCATCACACTTTTCGCAATCTTTTGTTTCCGAGCATCCGAAACTGAATGCGGCAATTACAAGTAGTAAGTAAATTCTGCCTTTCATACTTTTGGGTAAAAAAAAGGCCCTGCTAAATGCAGAGCCTTTTAAACTTCTATTTATTCAGAAGGTGAATCATCACCCGAATCTGGTTCAATTATTTCAATTGAGCTACTGTCTTTACCTTTTGCTTTTTTTAAGAAACTAGGTAATTCCATTCCTGCCATATTAAACATTTCGTCTAATGGAGGAACTGATCCGTAAAGCCCACTTAAGAAACCAGCCGTAGATGTTTTACCATCTTTTCCAGATCCTGCGCCGCTATCCCAAACAGTTACCTTATCAATTTTGATATTCTTGATTGCGTCAGATTGTAAGGCAACCATATCCTCTAGTTTGTCTGCAATCATTAACATTGCTGCATCACTACTGCTGTTTCCAGCCGCTTTTACGATTTGATCAAATCCTTTCGCTTGTTTTGTCAAGATCTCAAATAGACCTTTCGCTTCCGCTTCTTTTTTCGCAAAGATCGCATCTGCTTCACCTCGAGCAACTCTTCTAATCGTTTCAGCTTTCGCTTCTGCATCAATCTCAATTTTAGTTTTCGCAATTTGAGCAGGTACTACAATATTCGCATATTGTGTTGCCTGATCTCTTTCAGCTCTGGCTTGCTCCGCCAATTGCTCAGCATGGTAAGATTCCTCTAATGCTTTCGCTGATTGTACTTTCTCTGATGCGATTGCAGTTTTCTCAGCCTCTGCTTCTCTCTGTCTTCTTAATGAATCAGACTCTGCAATTGATATTTGAGAAGTGTTCTCTCCGGTTACCGCACGTGCATTTGCATCTGCTGTGGCAACACGCTCTGATTTAGCTGCTTCAGCCTCACCAATTTTTGCTTTTGCCTGAGCACTTGCAACCTGAACTCTCTCATCTTGAACAGCATTTGCTTCACCAATAGATCCATCTCTATTTTTCTCTGCTACTGATTTTCTGGCATCATTGATTGCGTGTGCTGCAGCTTCTTTACCTAACGCTTCAATATATCCTGACTCATCCGTAATATCAGTAACGTTTACATTAATTAGTTTTAGACCAATTTTTTTCAATTCGGCCTCCACATTATTAGATACATGTGATAAGAAACTATCTCTGTTGTTGTTGATTTCTTCAATATCCATTGTTGCAATTACTAAACGTAACTGACCAAATAAAATATCTGTAGCAATTGCTTTAATCTGATCTTTGTTCAATCCTAAAAGTCTCTCGGCTGCATTTGTCATCACTGAGGGCTCAGTAGATATTGCAACAGTAAAACGTGAAGGAACATCAACACGAATGTTCTGTTTTGAAAGTGCATTCTTTAATTCAACTTCAATTGAAATTGGCGTCAAATCCATGAACTCATAATCTTGGATGATTGGCCAAATAAATGAGGCACCACCGTGAACACATTTCGCTGTTCTACCGCCATCACCACCGCCAGAAACCTTACCATATACCACTAATATTCTATCAGAAGGACAACGTTTGTATCTTCTAAAGAGAGCATACAAAAACACTACTAGGAGCAATACTCCAGCTGAAACGCCAATGAGATAGAAGGATACTCCTCCGATTTGACTTTGTTGTAATAAAATTTGATTCATATTTTACTTTTTTAATTTTTCGATTAATAATAATTCTCCACTGATCACTTCCAAAACCTTAACAACATTGCCTTGTTTGAGGTCTTCCTCTTCATCCGACAGTGCTTCAAGTTCCCGCAGGGACCCTTGTACTTTAATTTGAATTTTCCCTATTGAACTGCGATTTGCACCAATAGTAATATATACTTCACCTATTTGGCCAACTGCATTCTTAATTTGCAATGTGCCGCTCTCTGCTTGCTTCGCAATAAAAGAGAATAACCAAGCCATGATAAACATCATAACTAGTCCAGCAGCGATCGACATAAGTATGGTAAAAGTTGCCGTATTACCATTTCGAATGGATCCAATTCCTGTCCATGCGAAAATTGTAAAGAATCCAGTGACATTTTTAATGCTAATGAATTGGAATCCAATTCCTCCGTCAGCATCCATGTCTGTATCAACCCCTTCCATGTCGGCATCCGCGCCTCCAACGATAGTTCCAATAAAAATTACAACAAATACGATACTCGCAACTAAGGCGATTATCCAGTACACATGTTCAAATTGGCTCATTCCAGCCCACCACTCTTCCATAAATTTTAGGTTTTAAGTTATTAGTAAATAAACTCAGCTTAAAAATAGTCTTTTTATTGAATTTTGGCACCCTAAATCAAAAATCTAACTATTTCAGCTAATTACTAATAATAATAGCAAAAATTCTAATACAAGTCAAGTAAAATCGTAATTATATTTTCGTTTTAGTCCAAGAACTTGCATTCTTGCTATTTTTGAAGCCCATGGATATTACCCTTTTCTATATTTTTCTACCTCTAATTGCTCTTTTGTACGCAGCAGTTGGTCATGGTGGAGCTTCAGGGTATTTGGCTTTGATGGGTATTTTCGCTTTTGTTCCAGACGAAATGCGTCCAACAGCTTTAGTTTTGAATCTTTTTGTGGCTGCGATTGCTTTCATTCATTTCGCGAGAGCGGGGCATTTTAAATTCCGAACTTTCTTAGTATTTGCATTGGCATCTATTCCAATGGCATACTATGGTGGAAAACTTAACATTGATGCTCACATTTATAAGATCATATTAGGAGTGTTCTTGCTATTGAGCGTCTCCAAAATGACTGGTTTGCTAGATTTCATCCTAAAAAAGGATGACTATGAAGGTCAATCAAAAGTTGCAAATCTTCCATTGGGTTTAGGAGTAGGAGCGGGGATAGGTTTGTTTTCAGGTTTGATAGGAATAGGAGGAGGGATTATTTTGAGTCCAGTGATACTAATCCTTCGCTGGGGAACAGCTAAAGAAGCTGCGGCAGTATCTGCCTTATTCATTTGGGTAAATTCTTTGGCTGGATTAATTGGACAGTATTCTACAGATAAGTTAATTCTTCATGAGAACTTATGGTTGATGATCATTTTAGTTGTTATCGGCGGATTCGTTGGAGGATTGATTGGGACGAAAAAACTGGACAATAAGAAATTGCGTTATTTATTGAGTATCCTGCTTCTTGCTGCTGCGATTAAACTTATCTTCGGCCTATGAAAGTGAACATCCTTTATTTTGCCCAGCTCTCAGAAAAGTTAGGTTTCACTAAAGAAGAATTTGACATCCCAGATAATATGGGTTCAGATGCCTTAATTGAGAAATTAAGAGTAAAGTATCATGAGTTGAAAGACCTAGAGTTTGCGGTATCCGTTAATCAGACAATAGTTAAAACTGACACCCCTTTGAAAGAAGGAATTGAGATTGCTTTATTACCTCCTTTTGCAGGTGGATAATTAATGAGCAGCTCCCTTTAAAATTCCGAATACATGCATTACAAAAGGGAACACGGCATCCATACTTTCTCTTGCGCCCTTTGTTGATCCAGGCAGACACATCACTAACGAATCTCCTTTAACACCAACCAAACTTCTGGATAACATTGCATAGGGCATTCTTTCTTGACCATAACTTCTGATAGCTTCTTCAATTCCAGGAATTCTTCTATCCAATAAATCTTCAATTGAATCTGGAGTGACATCTCTCGCTGACAAACCTGTTCCGCCAGTATAGATGATTAGCTTCGTTTTTTTCTCTATTGCTTGATTGAACTCAAATTGAATCGCCTCTTTTTCATCTGGAATCACCTTATAATCTTCAATTGCAACTTTAAATTTCTCTAGCTTTTCAATTATTGCTTTTCCTGCTTTGTCTTCTTTTTGTCCTGCCGAAATAGTATCAGAACAAACAATGACAGCTGCAGATATATCAGCTCTATCTAAGAATTTATCTTTATAATCTGACTTGCCGCCTTTCTTGCTGACTAGCCTAATGTTATTAATTTCAATTCCTTTGTCAATAGGTTTCAACATATCATACATGTTAAGCGCAATTACGCTTGCTCCATGCATGGCTTCAACTTCAACACCAGTTTTATAAATTGTTTTTACCTCAATTGAGATCTTAATTTCAAATCCTTCAATGTTGTAATTAATCTTGGTGGACTCAATTGGTAGTGGATGACAATCAGGCAAAAGATCTGGTGTCTTTTTAACTCCCAATAAACCTGCAGCCTTCGACATCTCAAAAACATCTCCTTTAGGAACAGTTTTATTGTTGATTGCGTCAATGGTTTCTTGCTTACTCACAGAAACTGTTGCTTCAGCTGTTGCAATTCTTAGCGTGTTCGTTTTTGCTGTTATGTCTACCATCAGAAATGTTTAATAGCAAAGATAAAGATTCTTCCCCCTTTGGAAGGGTCAGGGGGAGGATATTATGTGCTCAAGAATCCTCCCACTCTCCCGATAGCTATCGGGACCCCTCCAAAGGTAGAGGTCAAGCTAGCGTTTGAATGAACCTCAGTTATCTTTTTTTAATATGTAGAGGTGTAAGGGTGGCCTGTAATAACTTTAAGACAGCATGACGTAAAGAAACATTTAGTTATTTACTTTCCATTGATGACTGTCGTCTTCAAATAATTCTTTGCCAAAAACTGCTGCTTTTTCTTTAATCTCTTCAACTAAATATCTGCAAGCATCCATGGCATCTTTTCTATGAGCCGAGCTCGTGAATACGAACAAACAAATTTCACCAGACTTTACAATTCCTTGACTGTGATAAATGTGCATGCAAGTCAAATCAAATTTATCAAAAGCGGCTTCTCTAATTTCATGAAAGGTTTTCAACGCCATTTCTTCATATCCTGAATATTCAATTGCTTGAACAGTTTTACCATCAATTTCATCAGCTCTAACTTGGCCAAGGAAAATATCGTGAGCACCAATATTCGTTTTCACTTGGTGATGTGCGATCGAAGTCGCTATTTTTTCTGGACTGATTGGTCCATCTACAAAGACGTTTTTATATGTCATTTTGATTTGTTTGAAAGTTAAAGATACTAATCTGGCACTTCGAGAGCCTCAGTGCCCTTCAAATTTATAAATTCTTCCCCCTTTGGAGGGGGCCAGGGGGAGGATTACATTAGATGAGCTATTTTTCGCTATAGAATTAAACATTCAACCATATCACCTTCTACGTATGAAGAATGTGATTCCGGAATATAAATAAGGCAATCTGCTTTTGAAAAAGAACTGAGCATAGCTGAACTCTGTGCGTTCAATACGCTCAGCTTTCCATCCGATATTGATCCTTTTAGAAACTCAGATCGCTGCGCTTTGCGTTCGTAAGCATGAGCAATTGGTAAGGTGATTCTTTTACATCCAGCAAATTCTCCACCTTGAAATTTTTGTAAGGATGGAAAGATATACACATAAAAAGAAGTCAGCGCTGCTGCCGGGTTTCCTGGTAAAGCGAAGAACGTAGTGCTTTCCTTTTTTCCAAAAAAGAGCGGCTTACCGGGTTTCTGTTTGACCTTATAAAATACTTGTTCTACTTCTAATTCTTTCAAAGCTTTTCCAACAAAGTCATAATCTCCAACAGATATTCCACCGGACATAATAACGAAGTCATTATCATTCATTACTGACTTAATTGAAGCTACAGTTTGGTCGTAATCATCAGGAATTTTTAGATGCGTAATTTCTGAAATGCCTTTTGATTCAAATGCGGCTTGAAGCATCACTGAGTTACTTTCAAATACCTGTCCATGTTTTAGATCTTGACCAGGTTTTACAAGTTCATCACCTGTAGTAAGAAGGGCTATTTTTGGTTTTGAAAACACTGTTACTTCTGTTATTCCTAGCGCTGCTAGATAACCTAAAGTTCCGGCATCTATAAAACTACCAGCTTCAACAGCAAGCGTTCCTTTTTGTATCTGCTCTGCTTGAGGGCGGATATTAGCATTCAATTTAACCTTTTCAGTGAAAGAAACCTTACTTTGGACCCTGAGCGGAGTCGAAGGGCCCACCAAAACATCTTCTTGACGAACAACCGTATTAGCCGTTAATGGAACTGCGGCACCAGTAAAAATTCTAACTGCCTCACCTTTGCTTAATTCAAATTGTTGATCAGATCCAGCTGCAACTTCACCAACTAGTTCATATTCTGAAATAGTCTCATCAAAATTCACAGCATATCCATCCATTGCGGATTGCGGAAATGGGGGCATATCTATGGGAGATGAAATAGATTCCGATAAAGTGAATCCTACAGAATCACTCAGAAGTTTTCTTTCAGTTTTACCCAAAGGGATATTATTTTCGACTAGATCAATCGCTTCTTCTACGGATATCATATTCAAATTTACGAAAGCAATTGGTTCATGAGAACTTGGAATTATTTTTCTGGTGCATACAGTTGTTTCCATTCTCTGCTATGCTCATCCAACAAATTGATTAATCGAATGTTTCTGTCATGGTCAGCATCAACATACTCACTGATGTAATCATACTTTTCTTCTTTGAGTTCAATTAAGTCTTCCAGTAAACCTGTGAGTTCCCTTGTAGATCTGTATGGCTTTAGAACTTCAGTAACTGATCTGTTGAAATTCATACTTTGATTATTTATTTCTTCAACCAAAAGCAAAGCTTCAAGAACTTTTGCCTGCATAAACTCATCATAAACTTCAGTCTCTGAAATCTCATTATTAGTTTGTTTAGCTTTGAAGTCAGTTCTTGATTTTCTTACGTAGTTATTAATATTCTTTAGGGCACCCATTGTTTTTTTGCTCATCAATTCCATACGTAATGAGTCAGCGAATAGCATCACAGAGTGTGCAGTTGCTATCCTAAGGAGTGTATCAATTTCAAGAATTCGATCGTCAATCAGATAATTATTTTCCTTCACCATTTCAATTTGATAAATGACCAATGATCTTCCAAATTCTACATCACTAAAAAGCTCATTGAAGTTTGTTTTGCTCCTTAGAGCTTGAAAGTCTTCTTTGATTTTTTTAAGGGAATCAATTTGCATGTTGACTGAATCTTCCCACACTTTAACAATGTCTTTCTTCACATAACTACTTGTCGTATAACCAAATGCTCCTGGATATTTGTCATCTATTTTTTCACGCGTTTTCTCTATTGATTCAAAGTTTTTATCAATGTTATCATTGCTTTTCTTAATGAATTCAAGTAGCTTTTTCTGTTCAGATTCAATCTTTTTAGCTCGCTTGAGGTTTTCTTTGGTTAAGACTGAGGTCGATTTGTATCGAGCTTTATCAATTGTCTTAATGTCTTTGTAGATAGTCTTTTCAGCTTTTTTGAATTGCTTATTGAATTTTATGATCGTGTCATTAAGGGCATATAATTCCTGTTTTTTTGATGAGTTAATTTCATACCTACTTCCTCTTGCTAATTTTTGGAGTTGCTTGTTGTGGACTAGAGACATGAAATTGTAGTATTTCAATGCTTTTATTGAAGGGTTAAAGGGATTGAATTCATGACCTGTTTCTCCTAGTACTATTAGCTGCTGTAGGAAATCCTGATTCATATAATTATCAATTTCAGAGTTGTAATTAATATGCTTGCCTTCATTATGACCTAGTCTGAGCAAGATGGAATCTTCTCCTTTTGAAAAATCGTTAATTGAAAGGTAATCGTCTCTCAATTGCCACATTGGGTTTATTGGGAGGTGCGTTAAAAGAAAAGAATCAGCAGGTATCATGAAATGATTTTTCGTAGGATAGGGTACGAAACCAATTTGATCTTTACTTTTTGGTTTCTCATCATATTTGATTTTTCTCTCCTTTTCGCTTTTCTCTCTGTTGAGTTTAATCTTTTCCTCCTTAATTTTATTCTTCCAACTATTCTTTAGGTATTTTTTAGTTTCATATGGCTTGATGTTCTTTGGCATTCTTCCAATATATCCGGCATCCCATGTTGGATCCGCCAAATACCACTCTCCATCAATCTCCATTGCTAGCCAAGCATGTGATTCCATCACAGTCAACTTACCTGGAGCCCAATATTCGTCTCTTACGTATCCTTCAACGGTTTGATTTCTTACTCCAATTTCATCCAACATTGACTTCATTAATTCAACGTAGCCATTACAAATTGCATTCTTAGTTTTTAAGATTTTTTCTGGATCAACACCAGTGAAATAAGCACTCTTGGCTAAACGCTCATAATCATATTTGATGTTTTCCGTGACCCATTCATAAATTGCCTCAACTTTATCTTTTGTTTCTCGAGGTCTGTTACTCAAATAGGCAGACAAGTCGGGAATACTTTTCTGAATTTTTTTGGGAATTTTATCTTCTTTTATTTTTTGACTGTAGCCACTTAAGCATAACATGGTCATGAAGAAGAAGTAGAGAATTTTCATTTTACTTGGGTTAATTTCATTCTTGGTCTTTCTCTTTGATTAACTGAAAGTAGTCTAAAATACTGAAAATTAAAAGAGCTTTCATAATTGATTTACTCTTCTCTACAATTGAGATTCCAATGACACTGATCTAATTTAACTAAAAGAATTTATAGTTTTGAATCATGAGTAAGAAATTCTTTATTGACCCGGATATTAAAAAGGCAGAAACGTTGCCAGCAGATTTTTATCGAGATCAGGCCATTTTTGATAAAGTCAAAGAGACTGTTTTTATGAATTCTTGGCAGTTCGTGGGTGATGATTCATTGTTACCCTTTGAAAAGTATGCCCATCCTTTTTCTTACTTAGAACATTTTATTGATGAGCCTTTGGCTTTGGTAAAGCAGGCAGACGGTGAAATAAAATGCATG
>JBLFXO010000095.1:0-10974 GCA_047609865.1 Arenicella sp. | reverse complement strand
AAATTCTTGCTGGATGAGGAAGGGAAATTAATGAAAAGATACAGAAGTGGTGTTAAACCAATGTCTGAGAAAATCACTTCTAACATTTAGCATAATTTACTATGCGTGAATAGTAAAAAAAGCCGAGTCTTCTGTCGGTTGTGCTCATATTTTTGGTAAATTTGTGCCCTGAATTAGATGAATGATTAGCGCATTGGCCATATTGTTCAATTACATAAATTAGGATGGTACTCTTCATTCATTAGTGCTCATCCAGAAAATAAACAAATATGAAATTTTTAGTATGTATCAGTAAGGCTCCAGATACTACAAGCAAAATTGATTTTACCGAGGGTAATACAAAATTCAATGAAGCTGGAGTTCAATACATTGTTAATCCTTATGATGAATGGTACGCTTTAGTGCGTGCACTTGAATTGAAAGAATCATTAGGTGGAACGGTTACTACAATCACAGTTGGCGAAGTTGGTGATGAATCTATTATTAGAAAGGCATTGGCGATAGGTGCTGATAATGCTGTTAGAGTTAATGCTGCTGCCAATGATGCCTATTTCACTGCTTTTCAAATTGCTGAATATGCTAAAGCGAATGGCTTTGATATCGTGTTTACAGGAAAAGAAACGATTAATTATAATGGTTCTCAAGTAGGCGGAATGGTTGCTGAAATGTTGAATCAGCCGTTTGTATCTCTAGCTTCAAAATTAGAATTGAACGGAACGACCGCAACAGTTAATAGAGAAATGACTGGTGGCGTTGAGATCGTTGAAGTGAATACTCCCTTCGTAATCAGTTCAGCTAAAGGAATGGCAGAACAAAGAATTCCAAATATGAGAGGGATTATGGCGGCAAGAACTAAGCCTCTTGAAGTTATTGAGCCAGTAGCTTGTGAAGATTTAACAACTTTTGCCACTTATTCATTACCTGCCGCGAAGTCGGCTTGTACATATGTTGATGCAGATAACGTTGCAGAATTAGTGAGTCTGTTACACAACGAAGCAAAAGTAATTTAACCCTATTAAACTTAAGACATGTCAGTATTAGTATACATAGATACATTAAACGGATCAATCGCGAAGAATGCATTGGAAGCCGTAAATTACGGAAGTAAAATTGGGTTAACTACTGTTGTTACTCATGGTTCAATTTCTGAAGGAGATCTTGTGACCCTAGGAAATGTTGGAGCGGCAAAAGTTCTAGTTAACAGAGCGGTAACAACAAATGATGCTTCCCAAATAGCAAATATTGTTGCCGCAGCCGCTGATTCTTGTGGAGCGACTACAGTTGTTTTTTCTCAAGATTTAGTTGGAAGAGCAGTTGCGCCGCGATTGTCGGCAAAATTAAAAGCTGGATTGGCTTCAGGAGCAATTGCATTGCCAGAAGCTGACGGATCAGTTAAAGTGAATGTGTTTTCAGGTAAAGCATTTGGAAATGTTTCTTTTAACTCTGACAAGAAAGTCATTTCATTAACGCCTAATTCAATTATAATTGAGGAGACAGGCGGAACAGCTGCAGTCGAAGAATTCAACGCAGAGGCTGGTGCAGCTTCAATTGTTGTAAAGGATGTTCAAAAACAAGAAGGTGATGTTTTACTTCCTGAAGCTGAATTAGTAGTTTCTGCTGGTAGAGGTCTTAAAGGACCAGAAAACTGGGGAATGGTTGAAGAATTAGCTAAGGTATTGGGAGCAGCAACCGCTTGTTCTAGACCCGTTGCAGATATCGGATGGAGACCTCATCACGAGCACGTAGGACAAACTGGTGTTGCCATTAGACCTAACTTATATATTGCTGCTGGAATTTCTGGAGCAATTCAGCATTTAGCTGGAGTCAATGGCTCGAAAGTAATTGTTGTGATTAACACTGACCCGGATGCACCGTTTTTCAAAGCGGCTGATTATGGGATAGTTGGAGATGCATTTGAAGTGCTTCCGAAATTAAAAGAAGAAATTGAGAAATTAAAAGCTCAAAATTAGTACTTTAGTATTAAGCTAAAATAGAGGTTCCGCATTCAAAGCGGAATCTTTTTCTTTTATGGATAAAATTGAATTAAAAATCATTGGACTCTCTTACAGTCAGACACAATCTGGTGCTTACGCATTGGTGTTGTCTGAAAAACAAGGAGTGAGAAGATTACCAATCATTATTGGTGGTTTTGAAGCACAGTCAATAGCAATTGAGCTAGAGAACATGAAACCTTCTAGACCTTTAACTCATGACTTATTCAAGTCTTTTGCTGAGTCATTCAAAGTCAACATCAAAGAAGTCATCATTTATAATCTGATTGAAGGAGTTTTTTATTCGAAATTGATCTGTGATAAGAATGGTGAAGAAGTTGAAATTGATGCAAGAACATCTGATGCTATAGCCATTGGAATTCGTTGTGCTTGCCCTGTATATACATTTGAACATATTTTAAGTTCTGCTGGAATACAATTAGAGGAGGAAGAAGGAGAAGAATCTTTAAGTATTGAAGTTGAACCAGATTCAGATGCTGAAACGGTTGAAGCCAAAGTTGACATGAGTGAACTTGGTGCTTTATCTACAGAAGACTTGAACAGTCTTTTACAAGAAGCTTTAGACAATGAAGATTATGAAAGAGCATCCGAAATTCGAGATGAGCTTAATAAAAGAAACTAAGTCTTGAAAAAACTCCATTTCATATTTTTTGCTGGATTACTGGCTCTAATTGGTTCATGCCAAAGCGAGCAGTCCGAAGTGATTGTTGGAAATTGGTTAGTGAATGAAGAAGGAGACACCTCTGATCATTTTCTCTTAGTTACTGGTGCGGATCAAGGAAATACTTTCACTGAATTTGGTTGGTATGAGGACACTATCAAGGGGGATTGGAGTAAAAATCTTGATTCTCTAAAATTATCATACGTTGTTCCTGAGTCAGTCACAGCAGATTCTATTTCTGTCGTTAATGGTGCTGACGGTGCTACAACAACTTCCTTTTATGTGGATGACAGATTAGTCTCAACTACAGTTGACGGTGATGTTGTCGCGGTGCCAACAAAGGAAGTGATTCTATTAACTGCCCTCACTGATGAAAGATTAGTTTTCAATTTTCTGGGCCATAGGAATGAATATAAAAAGGAGGTAAAAGTAGTACAGGGAATATCATTTCTATCTGTGATTAGGGGAATAATGGGTATGGCATTTTTGCTGATTCTGACCTTCTTATTTTCTTCTAATAAAAAGAAAATTGATTGGGGTTTAGTAATAAAGGGAACCCTGCTTCAAGTTGTGATAGCCGTTTTGGTATTAAAGGTTCCTTTTATTGAAGAAGGCTTTAAGTTGGTGTCTGACAAATTCGTCACGGTAATATCTTACACTGATAAAGGAACAGATTTCTTATTTGGTCAGATGGGTATCGGTGTTGTGCAAGCCCCACTATTAACTTTTGCAATCAAAGTATTACCTACAATAATTTTCTTTTCTGCTTTGATGAGCATTTTCTATTACTTAGGAATAGTGCAAAAAGTAGTCTTTGTTTTTGCGTGGATCATGAAGAAATTTATGAAGTTGTCAGGAGCTGAATCTCTTGCCGCGGCCGGGAACGTTTTCCTTGGTCAAACTGAGTCGCCATTACTTGTTAAGCCCTATTTATTGGGGATGACAAAGTCTGAATTAATGTGCTTGATGACAGGTGGGATGGCCACCATTGCCGGTGGTGTCTTAGCAGCCTATGTCTTTTTTCTGGGTGGAGATGATCCTGTTGAAAGAGCATTTTTTGCAAAACACCTACTTACAGCATCAATAATTTCGGCACCAGCAGCTGTAGTGGCCGCAAAAATATTAATTCCAGAAACCGAGGAGATAAATCAAGACCTTTCTATTAATAAAGAGAAATTAGGAACCAATTTATTGGAGGCTATAGCGAATGGAACTACTGACGGATTGCGCTTAGCAGTGAATGTCGGAGCAATGTTATTAGTCTTTACTGCATTAATGGCAATGGGGAATGGCCTTCTCTGTTGGCTTGGAGAAAATACACACCTAAATGAAGTGATTTCTGCTAATACTCCTTACAAAGAAGGCCTGTCCTTCCAGTTCATCTTAGGGTATGTTGGTGCGCCAATAGTTTGGATGCTTGGTGTCGAAAGTGGAGACATGGTTCTTGTAGGAGAGCTCTTAGGACAAAAAACAATATTGAATGAGTTTATTGCTTACCCTAGATTGGGTGAGTTAAAAGCACAAGGTAAACTGTCAGAGAAATCTGTAATCATTGCAACTTATATGTTGTGTGGATTTGCGAATTTTGCTTCAATAGGAATCCAAATTGGAGGGATCGGATCTTTGGTTCCTTCTAGGAAGGGCTTGCTCTCTAAATTAGGAATGCGAGCATTATTAGGAGGAACAATTGCGAGTTTAATGACGGCTGCAATCGTTGGTATGATGTACTAAAAAAACCTCCCCGATTTCTCAAGGAGGCTTTCATTAAATGTATTTTAAATCTTGTATCAGGTAAAGATAGTCTGATAAGTGTTTGTTGCGTCAATAGGATTAACAACTAAAACTGGAATCTTAGCTTCGTTAGTAATCATGTATTGTTCGTGATTAGATCCGAAAAGACCTAATAGTTGATTCTTCTGTAAATTCATGATTGCAATTAAGTCAGCATCAACTTTTACGGCATGCTTTACAACTTCTTTATCAAATCCTGAGGACTCGGCTAAAGTTGTAGTAACATCTATACCTCTTTCATTGAAAAATTTATTGGCAAATACAATGTTGGCCTTAACAGTATGCTTTAAGAATTCATCAGACTCATCAGGAATAATTACGTGCACTCTAGAATCAAAGTACTGAGCAATATTCGCTACCAATGTAAGTTTTTGCTTAGTTTCTTTATGTAAATCTAAAGGAACAATAATATCATCATACCCTGATTCGTTAATGTCGTTTTCTTGAACAATAACAAATGGTGCAGGTGAACTTGTTACCACTTTTAAAGCATGAGAACCAGTAATATGCTGCCATCCTGTGGCTCCATGGGTTCCCATAAAAATGAGCTCAGCTCCAATTTCAACAGCAAAATCAGCAATATCGTCAAAGATATTTCCAACTCTTACGTGATTTATTATTTCTACATCTTTTGCCTTAGAAGTTTCTAAGGCGGCAGCAGTTGCTGTAGCAATTTTACCCTTTGCCTCTTTAATTTCGTCACTTTTTCCAACAACGTGAAGTACATGTACTTCTGCGTTTACAACTTTCGCAGTAACTAGCGCGTGATGGATTGCGTTGTCTGCAACATCTGTAAAGTCATAAGGAACGATTAATTTCTTCTTCATACATTGATTCGTTTACTAGGTTCTAATTTTTTGCAAATCTATCTAATTTTAGATTTCGGTGCTTTCAATTTAATAATAAATAGTTGAAATCAAGCAAGTATTTCCTCATTATCATCTAGCGCACCTCTATTTGCGTTCTTTTTTTTTGAATTGCTAATTTTTTTGATGTAGGCATTAATGAATATTGATGCAATAATAATTAGGCCTCCACCATAAAACCCAGGAGACATATTCTCTTTTGTTGACCCTCTCATTCCTGCTATGACTAATGCAAGTATAATTGTGTAAATAGGTTCCATATTTATACTCATGCTAACAGTAAAAGGAGTAACATGTTTCATGACCCACACAGAAATCATGAAGGCAATTGTCGTACACACTACTCCTAGGATTGTTAAGTAAGCCCAATCGCTCCGCCTGACATCAGATATAATATCCGAATTGATCTGTCCACTGATTCCTAGAATGAAGAGAAGCGTTAAAAAACCTCCCAACATTTCGAACTTCGTAATTTTAAAGGAGCTCGTTCTCTTAATAAACCGTCCATTTGCCACTGTAAAGAAGGCAGCAAAAAATGCAGAGAGAAGCCCGTAGCCAATACCCTTGGCATATTGAGTTTCAAAGCCAAATATGATTACAATTCCAATCATAATAGCGAAGCTTAATAAAACTTCACTCAACTCTACTTTACGCTTAAACAACAGTGGCTCTAAGAGAGATGTAAATAAGGTTGAGCTAGACATGCAAACTACCCCAATGGAAACTGTGCTAATCTTTATGGAATAGAAAAAACAATACCAATGTAATCCAACAATGACGCCTGTGCCAAGTAAGAGGAGCATTTCTTTAAGCTCTATTTTTTTGTTCTCTTTTATAAAGAGACCAACAAGTAAGAGAGATGCGAATGAAATCCCTGTTCTCAAGAATGTGATTTTCTCTGCCGAAACTGAAATCTCATCTCCCAGAATTCCTGTGATTCCCCACACCAAAACAATGATGTGTAAAATGAGATAATATTTAAATTTTCCAGCCATAAAAAATCCCGCTTTTGGATTTTCCAAAAGCGGGACAAATATCAACTAAAAAAATCTGGAATAACTATTTGATTCCTTCTTTTTTCTTAACAACTTCTTGAAGGACTCCTTCTTGAGTTTTGATTTCTTCTTTCTTCGCTTCTTGATCCTTTTTACTAGTCTCGATAGCCTTCTCGTTGTCCTCTATTTTTTTCTTGTAATCTTCAATTTCCTTCTCCATTTTTTCTTGATCTTTGGTTAGGTCATCTAATTCCTTTTGTTTGTCGGTTAGGATTTTTTCTTCAGCTTTTTCCATATCAGATACGTAAATGGTTGCAGTTTTTATTCCCCATATTTTAAGAATACTTTCCATCACTTTAAATTGGCTGCTATGCTCTGAAGAATTCAAATAAGCTCCACCAAGATCGACAGCAACTAAAGCCTTTGAACCATCTTCTCCATTTTCCACCACGGTACCAAAAACATCAAAAGTGTTTTCACCCATGCTTTTGTTTTTGCAGTCATCAGATTTCATTATTCCCTTTTTCTCTGAATAATTTCCTTTCCAACTTTTAAATAAATCCTTTAATTCTTTTTCAGTTGTTTTCTTATCTGCATATGGAATCTCAATTTCAAAGCCATTTTTTCCACCTTCAATGTTCACATTGGTTTCTGAAACTCCTACTTGAGCAAATGAGCCAAGGGCAAAAAAGATTGCTGTTAATGTAAATAATTTTTTCATGTTTAGTTTTTCTTTAAGGAAGCTAGATTCAAGCCTCTGTTAAATTTAAGAATTTTACTGTAAAGGGCAAAATTCGTACCATTTAATAACTAATTTTACTGCAGTGCAATTTAAAGATGTCATAATAAACCCAAAGGTCACCAAGCTTCTTCTAAAAGGAGTTAAATCTGATAGGGTGAGTCATGCGCAAATGTTTCTAGGACCAGAGGGTTCTGGGAAATTGCCTTTAGCCATTGCTTTTAGTCAGTATTTGCTTTGTGATAACCCAAGCCCTAAAGATTCTTGCGGTGAGTGTCCTAATTGTCAAAAGGTCTCTTCCCTGACTCATCCTGACTTGCATTTCGTTTATCCAATTGTGATTTCTAAGACTGACCATGTAGCATCATCAGATGATGTTAGGGCTGATTGGAACGCTATAGTTCAAAAGCAAAAGTACTTTAATGTTGATACTTGGTTAGATAAGTTAGACAGTCCTGGGAAAAACCCAATTATCGGAGTTGAAGAGAGCAGAAACATCAATAAAAAGCTTTCATTGAAGGCTTATGGCGATAAGTATAAAATCATGATTATCTGGCTGCCAGAAAGGATGAATGGCCAAGCGGCAAACAAGATGTTGAAGCTATTAGAAGAGCCACCTGAGAAAACTATTTTTCTTCTGGTCTGTGATAGTGCCGAATACATTCTGCCAACTATAATTTCAAGAACACAAATCATCAATATTCCGTCAATGGATATTGAGGAAATAACAAAATATATCTCGAAGCAATACGGAGTTGAAAAAGCGATAGCTGAATCATTAGCAGCTCTGTCTCAAGGGAATATTGTAGAAGCGATTAATGCCGTTGAAGGCGACAAGAATCATCATATTTATTTTGAGTTATTTGTAAAATTGATGAGGTCAGCATATGCAGCTAATCCAAATGAATTAATTAGTGTTGCTGAAGAAGTTGCTGCCTTAGATAAAGAAAAGCAAAAGAACTTTGTGAGATATGGTTTGCATATTTTCAGAGAAAGTATAATCATGAATTACATGAAGGGTCAATTGCTGAATCTTCGAAATGAAGAGAAGGCATTCCTTCAGAAATTTGCCAAGTTTATAAATAATCAAAACATTTCGGAATTAATTGAAGAGTTTGATTTGGCACATTTTCATTTAGAGAGAAACGCGAATTCTAAAATTCTCTTTACTGATTTGGTAATTAAACTTACAAAATTGGTAAGAAAAGGCGTGTAACCTTTAGTCTTTTAAAAGGGTAAACTGAAGAAAATCTATCCGTGAAAAACGTAATAGTACTCTTATTAATATTCGGCGTTCAGACAGTCATTCATGCGCAATTAATGTCTGATGTTGAATTGAACAATCAAAAGGTGTTTACTAGTTTAACAGAAGCCCTCAAGAATCCTGAAGCCGTTGTAGTACTTGATTTGTCTAGAAAAGACATGAAAGATTTGCCAGAGGATGTTGCCAAATTTACAAATTTGCAAATCCTGGATATTTCAAAGAATGATTTGATTAACCTTCCAGATCAAATTACAACCCTAAGCAAGCTTCAAATTCTCAAATTGAATGACAATGCCGTTGAAGCATTGCCAGAAAACATTGGTGATCTAACGAATCTAAAAGTATTGAGTTTACATAAAAACAAGCTAACGTCCCTACCAGAAAGTATTTGTAAACTTCAGGGCTTAAGCAAACTAGACGCTTATGTTAACAACCTGACCAAGCTCCCTGAGTCTATTGGTGAAATGGAAAACTTGACTGTGATTGATTTATATGTGAATGACATTTCTAAATTACCAGAGTCATTTAAACAATTAGACAATGTTGAAGCTATTTATTTGGGGTCGAACAGGTTCAGTAAGTTCCCTAAAGCCCTTTGTTATTTGAGTGACTTGACAGTTTTAGATATGGGTGATAATCAGCTTAAAAAACTGCCGAAAGAAATTGCGAACCTTAATCAGATTGAGTTTGCCTTCTTTTATGAGAATAAATTGAAGAAACTCCCGATTGAAATTGGAGACTTAATTGCGATTATCGAATTAGACTTAAGCGACAATAAAATTTCTAAGTTACCCAGTTCAATAGGAGACTTAAGAGCGCTATCTGAAATCAATTTGGACTATAATAAATTGAAGTCAATTCCGAATGAATTCTGCACCTTAGAAAATATTGAATCCATTCACTTGACTTCGAATAAATTGCAACTCATACCAAACGACATTGGAGAAATGAACACTTTGATGGAAATAACTTTAGACGAAAACCCAATAACGGTATTACCTGAATCTTTATTTAAATTAGCGGCACTAAGATCTCTGGACATTTCAGGTACTTCAATACATGCGGTTCCTTCTGCAATTGGTGAACTAGAAAATTTAGAATATCTAAACATTGGTGATTTGGGTTTTGATAAAGATCAAATTGCCACTATAAAGTCTTACCTATCAAGAGCTAACACCCTTGAAATAGTGTTCTGATTATTTAAAGACTTAATACTAAGGCAAATTTCGTAACTTTGGTACTTAAATATTTTTACAATGGGATGCACAAATTGTTCAACAGGGAACGGAGTGCCGAATGGATGTAAAAGTAATGGTGCTTGCGGCACTGGCGGATGTGATAAATTAGGAGTATATGACTGGTTGGCGGATGTAGAATTACCAAACGGGATTAGTACTTACGATATAATAGAAGTAAGATTCAAGAATTCAAGAAAAGCTTTTTTTAGAAATTTAAAAGCTGTGAATCTTCAAGTAGGTGATGTAGTAGTTGTAGAAACAAGCCCTGGACATGATGTCGGAATTGTTTCTGTAGCTGGCGAATTAGCTAGAATTCAAGTCAGGAAAAAGGCACCAAACTTTAAAGCTCATGAGGCAAGAAACGTCATCAGAAAGGCAACTTCTGAAGATGTAGAAAAGTGGAAAGAATATAAAGAGAAAGAGAAACCAGCCATGTTCAAGTCAAGAGAAATTGCTTCTCAATTGGCATTGAAAATGAAGATCTCTGATATTGAATATCAGGGTGATGGTAACAAGGCTACTTTTTATTATACCGCTGAAGACAGAGTAGATTTTAGACTTCTTATCAGGGAACTAGCTGATGAGTTTAAGGTTAGAGTTGAAATGAAACAGATTGGTGTTCGTCAAGAGGCAGCTCGTTTAGGTGGAATTGGATCTTGCGGCAGAGAGTTATGTTGCTCTACTTGGTTAACAGATTTTAGATCTGTATCAACGGCGTCAGCTAGATATCAGCAGCTTTCTTTGAATCCTCAAAAACTTGCGGGTCAATGTGGTAAACTTAAGTGCTGTCTTAACTACGAGTTAGATGCATATGTTGAAGCTTTAAAGAAGTTTCCGAAATCGGATATCAAATTGCAGACTGAAAAAGGGGTAGCATTTCACGCGAAAACGGACGTTTTCAAAGAAGAAATGTGGTATATCCATCAAGAAAAAGATTCGAAGGCTCCAGGGACATTTGTACCCTTATCGCCTGAACGCGTTAAAGAAATAATCGCACTTAACAAAGAAGGAAAAAAGCCTACAGATCTAAAAGATTTTATGGTTAAAGTTGTTGAAGCAGAGCCGGATTATACAAACGTTGTAGGTCAAGATAGCTTAAATCGTTTTGATAATGTTTTCAAGAAGAAGAAGAATAAAAAGAAGAAACAAGGGAATAATAATCCTCAAAATAGACACCAGAACTCTAAAGGCGATAAACCTAACAATGAGAGCAAACCTGGTAATCAGAATAAAGAAGGGCAACCTAAAAAATCTGGTCAAGGCAATAGAAACTTTAAGAAAAAGAACAACAATAATAACGGACCAAAAAAAGAGGGAGAAGGACAACAGTCTAATAATCCTCAAGCGAAAAACACTAAGAACAATCGTCCGCAGAAGAGAACAAATGACAACAGGCCTAAGAAACAAG
>JBLFXO010000094.1:0-11249 GCA_047609865.1 Arenicella sp. | reverse complement strand
CCATCTCTTTTTAAGAGGTGGGCTTTTTTTGTTTAATAATGAGGTTTTAGAACTTCTCCAACCAATTAACTGACTTATCTAGCTTTAAGAAAAATTTTAAAGGGTGTTCATCTCGTTCGAGTAAAGTATAGGCATTTTTAGATGCCGCCGTTAGTGCGCTGGCACCCTTGGACTTTGTACAATCGACTGGGTGGGGAAAGTGATGGTAAAAAGTGTGGAAATGATCTTTACTTACTACTTAAGCTTATAATCGTTACTTTAAAGATATAAACCAGAAAGAACAAAAGAGAGGAATAAGTCAGCTTTAAGAGTTGATTAGAGTCATTCTTAGAATTGCCAAAATGGACAAAAGACCAATTGAGATCAGCACAAAGGCTCTATATTTTCGTGGTTTAATTTTGAAGCGTTTAGATAAATTCAAAATTCTCAAAGTAATGTCACCGCTAATTATTAGTCCAATGAAAAAGCCTATTGGATTTAAGTTGAAGCTTTGAATGAAATTCCCTCGAAAAAAGCTTACAAAACTTCTTGTAGTACCACAGCTTGGACAGTTCAATCCTGAGAGTTCCTTAAATCCACATCCTTGTACTTTTAGATGGCTGAAGTCTTCTCCGAAATGATGAAAACAAATAGAAATTACTATGATTAATTCTAAGATTAGAATAAGATTCTTAGATAGAAAAAATCGCATAGGTATATCTAAAGAGAAAAGACATTGAAGCTAAATACAGTATAAGTACAATTAAGGGAAACGCACTGTAAGCAGATTCGCCTCCTGGATATTGTCGTCCGGTAACTAAATGAAAAATCATTTTTATCGAAGCGAACAATGATATGGTAATAGGTAGTAAGAATACTACCGCAAAAATTAAACCATCTAATGTTAAAAACGACTCGAATCCATTTAGTTCATATTCCATTTTTAAAGATGGGATGATACAGCATATTAGATACCAGAAACAACTACCAACGATACCAGAAGCAATGATGAGGAAAATCCAAGGTTGATTTATATACATTGAACTTATGTATTTAAAAATGTTCATACCAAACATCTCATCCGGGTGATTATTATTTGAATGTGTACCTCGTTTAGCAATTTTTTTATCAGAATTTGAAAATTTGGAATATTTAAAATCCACTTTTGGCGGATCCAGATTAAATTCCGTCTTTAACTCGAAGTATGAATAATTTAATAAGGATTGCTGGTTTTCGGTCAAGCCCAGCCATTTCTCGCCATTTATAGCGCCATCAAGATGTTCTTTCAAAATCCAGAATGTCGGATTGATTGTAACTAATTTCCCGTTTTTTTCAAATTCGATACTAAATTCATTGCTAGTCCGCTGTCCATAAAATTTTAAATTCTTAAAAGGAACGATATGTAAACCTGCTTCTGAATTAAAGAATAGTCGATAGTTGGTAGCAATCATGCCACTGTCACTTACATAAACTATTGGATATTCACCTTTGAATAGCGGAACATTATCGAGGATTATATTTAGATAACCTGGGAAATCGCCTTTGTGACAACAGTCAATCCATTGGCTAATGGTATAGTCATTATACTCCCTCCAAGCACTAAGAGGAGAAGAAAGTGAGGCGTGAAAATTTACCCAAAATTCATCAGTTGTTTGGAAAGAGCTATGGTCATTTGTAGATGTGGGTTCTTGAGCTTTCACCGCAATCTTAGGCGGAGAAGCAGGAATGTCTGCAGTTTTGTCATTCCCTTTCGAAGAGGTCTCATGCTGAGCTGAATACTCATCTATAATCTCTTTTTTGAGGTGGTCAAACTCATCCTGGTCGATTACTCCAGAGTCTAGCAATTCCTTTAAATCCTTTAATTTATCTAAATTGGTCATGAAATCGAATTTAATGATTTTCTTTAAACTTATATTGTTTATCAGGCAAACAAATTAGCTATGAAAGATAAAATTGAGGAATTAAAAAAGATTAAAGAACTTCTTGAAGAAGGAATAATTTCAAAAGACGAATTCAATAATCTGAAGTTAAAAATTATCGGTGCCGGTGCTTCGGCAGAAGTTGTTTCAAATGATGGAGCTAAAGATTTGATAGCTAGTGACAATGAAGATTTGGGTAGTGTTGTGCCGTCTAGTGTGCCTGAAAAAGATGACAAGCTTACCACTGATAAATTCATTCCAGAAAAGGAAGGACAAAAGACAACGTTAAAGTCCGCAAGTCAATCAAAACCAATAATAGAGACGAAGATTAAGACAAACGCTGATGCTGAACCAAAGCCAAATGTTGTACCTGGACCTGGGCCAGACGTTCAATCAGATCTAACCCCAATAGATTCACAAAAGAAGCCGGGTAAAATTATTTTACTAATTGTTTTAATCGTAGCAGTAATTGGCGGTGGTTATTTAGTTTGGGATAATTTTTTCAATAATGTTGCTGGTGAATCAGTGAGTAGTAGTGAAGAAATAACGGTGAGTACTGCCTATGTCTTAAGCGGAGAGTTAAATTTTCGATCTGAAAAAAACACGCAAGAAAGCAGTAAGATTCAAACGCTATATTTTGGAGATAGAATTGAATTAGTTGGAGTAGCAGAAGCAGCTATTTATGATGGAGACTTGAAATTAGTTTGGCAAAAGGCTGAATGGGAAGGCAAAACTGGATGGATTGCAAAGTCAATAGATGATGTGCAAGTAGTTGGTGATATTAATCAGTATGAAGATTACCAATCTCTTTTTAGCAGTAATTATGACACGCTGGCAGATTATGGTAAGTTGAAAGTTTGGGGTTATGACGCAATGATTGCTTACTTAAAAGAAAATGATTGGTTAGGGCAATACACTATTCGTAGTGATCAAGAAGACATCAGAAAGAATGGGCTAAGAACTATTCTGAGATATAGAAATTCACTTAACGAAAAAGATAGAGATGCACCTTATGATTATATTGTATTGTTAGAATCAGAAGAAGCTAATATGGCCATGTATTTAAGAGCTGATGGCAATAATTCAGGTTATGTGGCAGGGATAACGATTTTGCCAGTTCACGTAAAATATTTAATCAAAAAGACAAAAGGAGATGAAATATTCGGTTTTGGATATAAGGGGGTTAATTTAATAGAGCTTGATGCTACGGCTTTAGGAACGGCAGATGAAGAAGGTTCGGTTTCGGGTTGGTTTACCACAAGTTCTAATGAAATAAATTGGATTAATGAAAGGCTCGTTGAATCGAATTATGCTTTAAATATTTTGGATGATTTTACTACTGCTATTGATTTTGTTTCTGAAAACGATTATTACGATTACATAAGAACGGGTTCACATACAAATTCCACTGCTTATTGGAATGTTTTAGTGAACGAAGGTGATTCTAATTTTTATGGGTCTCTACTAGTAAGAGCAGGTAATGGAATGGTTGTGGATAATCAAGTAACTTCTGAATGGAAAGGAACAAGCTATGTGACTAGAGATTTTGATAAAATGAAACTTGTTATGGATGTAGAGGAACACCAACTATTACTTTATATAAGAGACGAACGTGGTAATTCAATCACTTGGTATGCTTGTGTTGATAAATATTTAATCGAACTATTTGTCAACGAAAGAGATGGTTACTATGAAGAATATGGTTGCTAATTTTTGATTTCCTACTTTCAAATGACATTTGGGCATCTCTTCTTTAGTTCTAAAGAAATCATTATCTTATTTTCTTAAATTAGATGCGAGATGATTAACAGTTAGGGAGTTGAAAAATATTTATTTAAATAGATATGACAAGTATAGTGGCGAAAGGAATGGGTATAGCAGTACTGGTTATTTTCTTTATTGTTGCCGGAATATGTTCTTTCTGGTATGATGACATCACATTTGGGAATTTTAAGTACATGAAGTGGCTTTATCTATATACAGGTATTATTGCCTCTTTGATGTCATTGGCAATTTTTACTCAAGAAGCAATTGTGGTAGAAAGCGGATGACATCAATTCCAAAACCCTCTAGAATTCCCCACGATAATTTTCGGTATTTCCTGAATTCGTGAACATATCCAATTGTGAAAATTGAAGGAGCTCTGGCGAATTGGGCAAAACGAGACCTTTATTATTACTGACTTTTAAAGAGTCATTAGGTTTTACAGAAGTCGCGATTAATGTTAGAAGAGTCAACATTAATAGTCTCATTATTCCGCTGGGTTTCTTGTAAGTATAACATTTTGGACTTACGAGAAGTTACATTTGGATATCATTTGTCAAATCGTAATGCCGCCCTAACTTCTCAGTAAATGATAAAAAGTTGCTGATATCCTTTGAGCTAAATTGAGAATAATGAATGCTTGCGCAATTGCCGGCATTTTCACTTTTTTAGCATATTGTCTGGCTTCAGGATGAATAGAGGTGTCAGTACCAAATGAAATAAGCCCTTTAATTGGCAGCCCTTTAGCATACGCTTGGTACAAATTAAATACCTCTTTTATAGCTTCGATTACTATGTGGTAATCATTTTTGTATTCAAAAAAACAAGATATCACTTCCTAGATCATAAAAATTGAATGCTCTAGTTTCCTTAAAATGTTTCTTATCCCTTGTAAAGAACGGAAACTTAGTAAAATCAATATCATTATTTAATGATAAAGAAAGTATTTATGCTTTTGATGTAACTTTTCGGTCTCTTATGACACTTAACTATAGAACACTGTTATAAACGGATGAGTAAAAAAAAGACAAAAAGATTTCTTAGCGCTCTATGAGCCAGTCCATTCAAAATTCGAAAGATTTTGTAGGGCTAGGGTATATGGCATATCTAGATCTGATGAATGAACCTTGTTGAAAGCTTATGAAAAGTTTGAGACGCTTCGTTCAAAAGATGCTTTTTTATCTTTTCTATTCAGTATCAGTGTTCGTGTATTGGCCAATACAAACAGGAAGAAGGAGGAAACAACCAAGCTTAATCAAGAAGCATTCATTGTTTCAGACGAAAGTTCAGAAGCAGATAAGAATGCTGATGTTTTCATACTTTACAAAGCAATGTCCTATCTATCCGAGGAACAAAGAGAGAGTATAATTCTTTTTGAAATCACTGGATTCAATATTAAAGAGATTGCCGAAATTCAAAAGACTTCAGAATCTAAGGTTAAACAACGATTGAGAAGAGGGAGATTGATGACATGGAGAAAGAGAGAAAAGAGGGGGAGATTGAAAAGGAGTCCAAAGACAAAGACCGTAAGGGAAAAGAGGATAATTAGGTTTAAATTTTCACGTCTATTCCTAAAACAAATGGCCTTTTGAAAGAGAGGCCATTTTTATTTTTTCTTAATCCATTCCATTGCGTCATCTAGCTTGTCAAAAGCCCTAGTGGAATGCTTCATCTTGCGTACTTTGATAAAAAGATTAAACATGATTTTTTGAGCGAGAGATGTTATTACATAAGCCTCTGCAGTAGCCGGTCTTGACTGATTCTGAACTAAGTGCCTAGCATCTTTTGATATGGATCCAAAAGGTTCTGAATGGATAATTCTTTTGACATTTTCATCAACTCCTAAGATATCATGAATCTCAAAGCTCTCTAAAATATCTTCTTCCAAGACTTCCATGTTCTCGTAATATCTGAAGTACAGTATGTTGCCTTCTGAAAGGGTGGCTTCGAACTTTTCACGTTTGATGGTTTGTGTTGATTCTTCTGACATGTGGTATCCGAAAATATATGTTTTGAGGGAATTCAATACAATATGAACACGATAGTTTGGTTTTAATCAACGATTTTTTAACCAACTGATTGCTGATTCTCTATTTGAAAACTCTTTGATTGGATACTGCACCTTTCTAGATCTCTTATAAAATTTGAAAAGTATTCTTTGCAAAGTACTTTCAATCACAAGTGCTTCAGCCATTGCTGGACGTTCACGGTTTTCACCTGCTTGTCGGGCTGCAGATGACACGCTGCAATTTTTAGGAAATACTAACAGTACTTTAAGATCTCTCTCGCCGGCATAGCTGTCATAATTTTCTACTACAACTTGAATGTCTGCTGGTTGTAAAGTCACGTTGTCATGGTATTGACAAACAAAGATTTCATCTTCGCCTACAGTAACAGTGGACTTATCGTTTTCAATGTTTAACATAGGTAGTGTAATGCTACATTTAATTTAAACATTTTTTTTGAATCAAAATAGAATAGGGGACTATCTTTTTAATCTAGGGACTTTATCCATTGAATTGCCTTTTCTTTTGATTGAAAGAATTTCAGTGGATGCTTCTGTTTTCTGAATGTATTAAAGAACCGAAGCAACAAACGCTGCGCAAGACTTTTAAAGACCATGGCTTCGGCAGAAGCATTAAGGTCAATAGTTTGTCCAAACTTCATGGCCTCCATGCTTGCAGTACTGAACTCACCAAATTCGGAAAGTACTTTCAACCGTCTACCTTGAGATATTTCGGAATAAGCTTCTAAGGATTCTTTAAAATCTGAAACATCAAGCACAGAACTTTCTTCATAGTAGACGTAAACGATATCATCATCTAGCATCTTAACTATAGATTTCTGATTTAGGATTTCTTCTGAACTAATGGTGGTCAAACTCATCAATTCAAATATATCCAAAAAAAGAATATTAAATCAAAGGTTCCGTAGAAATACGGTAATAAGATTGCATTCCTACTTTTTTTATCTCAACTAAACGCGAACTCCAAGCACGCAAACATCATCTAACTGCTCCAAAGTGGCTCTCCAGGTTTCGAAGGCTTTATCAATTATTTCTTTCTGACTTTCAAGATTCTCATCTTGTATTGAGACTAAGAGATTCTTAAAGTTCTTCGTTTTGAACTTCTTTCCTTTCTCACCACCAAATTGATCTGCATAGCCATCTGAGAAAATATAAAATGTATCTCCTTTTTCAAGTTCAATTATATGTGTATTGAACGGTGACGGTTTATCAAACTTCCCAATCGGTTGTTTATCTGCTTTTATCTCAATGATTTCACCATTTCTAATTAGCCAAAGTGGATTATGGGCCCCAGCATAGCTTAATGTCATACCATCAAGTGAACAGATTGCAATATCCATCCCGTCTTTAACATCTTCTTCAGATTTTTCAAACTCTTGAATAACTATTTCTCTTGTTTTATCTAAAATCTGACCAGGATCGCTCAATCCATATTCTCTTACGGATCTATTCAATCCATTATTGCAAATAACAGAGACCATTGCTCCAGGAACCCCGTGTCCTGTACAATCTGCAGCAGCAAACAAAATCTTCCCGTTTAAATGTTCCATCCAATAAAAGTCACCAGCAACAATATCTTTTGGCTTATAGAGAATGAAGGAGTCAGGTAAATATTCTTTAACCAGTTTAGTAGGAGGGAGGATGGCTGATTGAATTCGTTTGGCATAAGTAATTGAATCCATTATGTCGGAGTTCTTTTCTTCGACCAATTTTTTCTGTAATACAAGGACTTCCTTCTGTTCCTCTAATGTCTCCTTCTGATCCTCAATTGTTGATTTTTGTTTTTTCGTAATCCTTAAGCGCTTATTTAAAAAGATTAGAAATGAGACGACAAGTAAAAGGCCAAACACAACTGCATAAATGATAATATTTTGCTTTTGCTCTTTTTCATCAGAGAGTTTTAGCTGATTTTCAAGCTCCTTATCATCTATTGCTTTTTGCGTGTCATACTCGTGTTTAACTCCTTGCTGGATAACTGCTTTCTGATTATTCATGCTGTTTAAACTATCTCTTGAGGTGATATACTCTTCATACATAGAGAGAGAGGTACGATAATCTCCTTTTGTTTTATAAACTTCATATAAGATTTGAGAAGCATCAATTACTTCAGCAATGACTCCAGTGTGACTTGCATATGCGTAGGCATCTTCAGCATAATACTCAGCCGAATCTGTCATTCCCAGTGAATAATAAATGGCAGCTATGTTATTCATGTTTGAGGATATGCCTTGATAATCTTGCATTTCATACCTCAAGGTATTTGAAGAGTCGTAGTAGCCAAAAGCAATGTCAAATTGTTCATTGGCAGTATCAGTATTGCCTAAAGTAAGTGCTTGATCTCCTTTTGTATGATACAAAAAACCAATGTTTTGGTAATTCATTGCTAATTCTAAATAATCATCAATTTCTTTACAAATAGTAATCGATTGAATATAGAAATCATACGCTTTTTCTTGCTCGCCTTTTGCGTTAGCTAGCACACCGAAACTGATTAAGGCAGAAGCAATTCTGCTCTGAGAATCAACCGCTCTTGCCGCTGCTAAACTTAACGTAAAGTATTCTTCTGCGTTTTCAAAGTCTTCTTGCTCTTCATAGATTATGCCGATATGCCTGTAAGCCGCAGACATGTTCTCTTTATACTCTAAATGTTCCCAGATTTTTAAACCCTTAAGACGGTAGTCAATGCATTTTTGAAGATCTCCCTGAAAGTAATAAACGTTAGCAATGTTGTTCAAGCAAATTGCAATCCCATCAAACTTGTTGTTTTCTGAGTAAATCTTAATTCCTTTTGCATAGGTCTCTAATGCCTTATCAAAATCCCCCATCTCTCGGTAGATGAGTCCCATATTATTCAGGTTATCAGCAATAGCATCAAATTGCTTTATTTCTGTTCGGACGTCAATGCTCTTTTGATAATAATATAAGGCTGAATCGTATTCAAAATTGTTGAAGAAGACTATTCCCATTCCGTTGTAAGTGGCACCAATTCCTCTTTTATCATCTATTGATTGTTTCACCGCTAGACTTTTTTTATAATAGAACATTGCCTTTTCAACATCTCCTTCAGTCTCACTGATATCAGCCAAACTATTCAATGCATAACCTATTTGTTTATTAAATTTCTTGGATTCTTCAGGATTTAATGAGAGTGCTAGATTTTTCTCGCAAACGGCAACAATGTCCTGATTTAATTTCAAGTCTAAAACAGGGTCATATCTGTAAATCATCAGATCTAACTTCATTCGAGAATTATTCCTTGTGGTGTCGTGAGGAGCAGTTAGAATAGATTTTTGTAATGAATCAATTTCAGGAAGTAGACTCTCAGGGATTTGAGCTTTAAGCGTAAATGCCGATAAGAGAAGAAGGAGTAGAGTTATAATCTTCATTTGCTAAAGATATAATTCTTTCTTGTTCACAAAACAAGTTTCAAAATAGACTCAAAACAATAAACTACCTACTTTAATTTAGACCATAAATAGCTGTACATCAAGGCGCTATTAAATGCAGCCTGATCATTTGTAGATGATGCACTGTGTCCACCTTCAACCGTTTCGTAATAGAGAATTGGATGTCCTTGCTCCATCATTCTTGCCGCCATTTTACGTGCATGAGCAGGATGAACTCTATCATCTTTGGTAGATGTCATAAATAACACCTCAGGGTATTTAGTGTCAGGATGGATATTGTGATAAGGAGAGTACTTTTTAATGTATTCCCAATCATCTGTATCAGGATCACCGTATTCACCCATCCAACTAGCACCAGCTAACATATGAGAGAACCTTTTCATGTCTAACAAAGGAGCACCAATGATTACCGCATTGAATAAATCAGGACGTTGCGTAGCAACAACGCCTGCCATCAGGCCGCCATTACTCCAGCCAAATGCGCCCATGTGATCTGGTGATGTGATTTTCTCATCAATCAGGTTTTCACATACGCTATAGAAATCATCATAAGCATTCTGTCTCTTTTCTTTTAAAGCTGCTTTGTGCCAAGCTGGGCCAAATTCACCACCGCCCCTAATACAAGCAACCACATATACGCCACCTTCTTCTAACCAACCAATTCCAGCTTCCTTCTTGTAGCTAGGACGTTGTGAGATGTTGAATCCACCATAAGCGTAAACTAAAGTAGGGTTGGTACCATCTAATTTAATGTCTTTTTTATGGACAATAAAATAGGGGATAAGCGTTCCGTCTTTTGACTTAGTCTCTTCATACTTAACTTCTAAGCCGGTCACATCAAAATAATCTTTTTGTCTTTTAATCACTATAGCATCTGTACTATCAGAGTAGTAAAGAGATGCAGGAGTTATGAAATTAGAGAAGATGTAATAAAATCCTTTTTCATCTTTATCATAATCAACCAATGAAATACTTCCAAACTCGGGAGCATCAATGTCTTTACCAATCCATTTACCATCCACCAAATCAACTTTCAGTAATTTACTTTGAACATTTTCTGTCATGTTTAATAGCACGAAATCCTTACAAACGGCAACACCACCAATATTTGAGCGCTCTTTTTGTGCCGCTACTAGTTTAGGTTCAACCTTGTTATTCATTAAATCTTCAAAGCCAACACTTACGACAGATCCAATTAAGAACTTTTCACCATTGATCTCCCAGTCAGAGTGGAGGCTGATCAGCATTTGACCTTTATATAGTCCATTAGCATCAGAATCATCAGGAATCCCCAACTTCACCATTTCTCCTTCGTATTCCTCATAGGTTTGATGGCTGTAAAAATTCTCGTAAACGGAGATTCCAGCTGAGTATTTACCATTTCTGAATCTACTGTATCCCCAACATCCCATGTGAGTTGCCGGCGCATCAAAGATCTGTTCTGCATCTTCAATAGGAGTTCCACGTTTCCATCTCTTTACGATTCTTGGATATCCTGAAGTAGTCAAAGATCCTTCACCAAAATCACGTGAAATGATTAGTTCATCTTTAGACAGCCAATTAGCTGACCCTTTGGAAGATGCAAGAAAAAATCCTTCCTTAATGAAAGTCTTGTTTTCTAAATCAAATTCTCTAATCTCAGCTTCATCAGTACCGCCGTCTGACAGGGTAACAAGACATCTTTTCATATCTGGCTCTAGCATATTAGAACCATGAAATACCCAAGCTTTTCCTTCAGCAGCAGATAGTGCGTCTAAATCAAGAACAATTTCCCAATTGTCTTTACCAGCGTTATAATCAGCTTGCGGCATTCTTCTCCAAATTCCTCTAACGTGATCATCATCTTTCCAAGTATTATAAACCATTCCGTTTACAACAGAAGGATAAGCGATTTTGTCTTTATCACTATAGGCCGTTAAGAACTCAGTTTTTAAAGCTCCAAAGCTTTCAGTCGCTGTGAGTTTAGTTTTAGTTAATTCATTTTGTTTTAAAACCCAATCCATTGATGAATCACTTTCAACGGCTTCTAGCCATAAATATGGATCATCTTCTTGAGCATACGAATTAAATGGAGTTGCGGTCAGCAGTGTAAGGAAAATAAAGAAAATGCTTTTCATACTAAGGGTCTTAAAATTTTGAATGCTGAAGATAATT
>JBLFXO010000093.1:0-11256 GCA_047609865.1 Arenicella sp. | reverse complement strand
CCAACTTACGCGTTAATCTTCCCTGCATATCATAAATGTAAACACTTACAAAAGCAGATTGATCAAGTGCATAAACTATGTTCGTTGAATTGTCAAACGGATTTGGATAAGTCTGAATGAATGCGTGATCTTTTTCAAAATCCGGATCAGATAAGAATTCAGTAGTTAAACTATCCACATTTATATTCTCATCTCCAGCTGCGTACTCCATGTAATGAAAGTATATTAAAAACATCTCATCAGAAGTGTTAAGACCCGCCCCTACATTTATAGGAGGGTTATTAGGATTGTGAGGATTAGTCACCGTATTGTTATAAATTCCCTTACCATGTATCGTTGTCCCAGCTGGAACCTTCTGCATGTATTCGAACCAATAGAAATCTTGCCAATCAAAATCCCATTGCGGAATCTTAGCAAAATTCATGGTGTCATTAGTCGGTGTAACTCCATAGGATTGAATATAATCTCCTAATAAATGCATGTGAGGGAAAACACTCAACATTGTGTAATCAGATGGAATCGCACTTGTCACTACTTCAACAGAGTCAAATGTAGCTGCCGGAATTGTGAATCCCCAGTCAGAAACTATTGGGTCACATGCCACCGGTCTAAAATTGACTATTGGATCTTCATAGAAATAGAAATTTACCGAAGTTTGATCCCATTCTCCGTAAGAACCTGCAGGGTAATGCATTGCTAACACAATATCAGAGTTGGCATTAATTGTCATTCCAGAAGAAAATGCTGCAGTTGAAGGGAATATAGTTGGTGTAGCACCAGGAGTATATCCACCCATTAATTCAGCTGTAACCGGTCCAGCACAATCACCACTTGTATCCGTAGCAGCAAATCCTGTATCATCACTATAAACTAATGCGTGATGAACTGTTTGTCTGTTACCAGGAATTACTTCAAATGCTTTTACTTTTCTACCGGCAACTAAGCCAGATGGGATTACGAAACAAACATAATCATCAGTTAAAGCAGTTGCCTTACTCATGTAGTTTGGAGCAACTACAGTTAAATCAGGAACTCCTGATAATAATTGTGCACCATTATAAACTGGTGTTGGTGGCGCTTGAAGAGGATCACCCTCTAACATTCCATCACTTATCCAATCAAGAATAACATCTCTTTCATTAGGCGTTAAAATTCTCTCTTGAGAATAATGCTGATAGGAAGAATCTGCAGTCCATGGAGGCATTACCCCATTCTGAACATAAGTTTGAATTAATGGTCCATAATTTTGAGCTTCAGTATAAGTCATCAAAGAATTTGGCCCAATACCATCAGCGTTGTGGCATTCAGTACAATTATTAAAAAAGACCTCAGCTGCATCATCTGCCCATGTAATTTGAGCAAAGTTGTTTATCGAAAAAACTAAAGCGGTAGTAAGTAGTAATAGATGTTTCATCTCTAATATTTTGATTAAAGATAACCTAAAAATCCTAACAATCAAATGATTATTGGGCTATTAGGACCGAGGCCAAGGCCCTAGATTTCGAATCGGTTTCAATCAATTGTTCAATAGTCGGAGATTTTATGAATTCGAAATCATTGAAAACAGCTCTATTAATCTGCGCAATTTCAGTGAATTTTATAGTCCCAGCTAAAAATGCAGCAACACTCACTTCATTCGCTGCATTGACCGCAGCACCAGAATTACCGCCTCTTTCTAAAACTTCAAAAGCCAATTTCAAATTATCGAACACTTCAAGGTCTACCTTTTCAAAATTAAGGGTGCTAAAATCTGAAAAATCAAATCTTGGCCAAGATGTTTTGAATCTTTCAGGATAAGAAAGCGCAAACTGAATAGGCAATTTCATGTCTGGCAATCCCAATTGAGCTTTCATTGACCCGTCTTCAAACTGAACCAACGAATGAACGATAGATTCTGGGTGCACAATGACTTCAATTTGTTCTGGTTTTAAATCAAACAACCACTTGGCTTCAATAACTTCTAAGCCCTTATTCATCATACTAGCAGAATCAATAGTAATCTTATCTCCCATTGTCCAATTCGGATGATTGAGTGCTTCTTTTATGGTAACCTTGTCAAGTTGTTCAGATGAAAAACCTCTGAAAGGACCCCCAGAGGCGGTCAGAACTATTTTCTCAATTGGATTTTTATACTCTCCCATTAAGCACTGAAAAATGGCAGAATGTTCTGAATCAATTGGATAAATATTTATTCCTTTTTTCGAGGCAGCTTTAGTCACTATTTCTCCAGCAACAACGAGCGTTTCTTTATTAGCTAAAGCAATATTTTTGCCCGCATCAATTGCTGCTAAAACTGATTCTAATCCAGCATATCCAACAATTGCGGCAACTACGATATCAACTTCGTCCATCTGAACACAATCTGATAATGCTTTGTGGCCAGCAAAACTTTTGATCTCTAAATCCCAAAGAACAGATTCAACTTTGTCATAATTATCTTCATTAGTGATAACCACTGTATTGGGCTTGAATTTTTTGGATTGTTCAATTAACAGTTCGTAATTGTTATGTGCACTCAACAAGGATATTTCAAACTTATCAGGGTGCTCGGCTATCACCTCTAATACTTGCGTTCCTATTGAGCCTGTACTTCCTAAGAGTGCAATCCTTTTTTTATCTGCCATAGAACAAAGGTAAAATTTGATTCATTCATTCAGAGAAATTAACGTTTAGAAATCCGAGTAGTTAAAGTATTCCTTAAATTTATCCTAGAAGAACTAAACGAAACATGGAATTTGTACGTTAAGGTTTAATACAGATGCAAAGATTACTTTTTCTCATATTATTTCTTGGATGCCTTTCGGTTTCTGAAGTTGCATTGGGCCAAACTGATTCAGCAAAGGTTGTTCTATTAACAAAGCATGATGGTGGTTGCTATACAGGTGTCATTCTGACTGATGACGGAAGAGAGATTTTAATTGATTCAAAAGAAGTAGGTAAGATTTACATTCCTAAACATCTTGTGAAAACCATTGTGGCTTATAATTCATCTGCGAAACCAATTGAAAAAGAAGAACCAGAAATAGTAGAAGACACAGAAGATCCATTTGATGATGGTGAAATGGGTTATGAGAACTTTACCAGCACGAAGTATATACAATCAGACAACGCTTTTCCTCTGAGACCAGGAGAAGCTTTTTTAAAAGTCATGCCAATTGGGTTAGAAGTTCAAGTTCCTTTGAAAACGAATTGGTCTGTTGGCGCAATGTCTACTTTTATAGGCGCACCATTAATTATTAAAACGAAATTATCCTTTCCGGTTTTCAAAACCAGCTACTTTTCACTAGATGCTGCCTATGGCTCTATGATGTTTGGCGGCTTATTTAATGCTGGAATAACTGAAGGTGGTGGTTATTTTAATACGGGATTCTCTTTTGGAGACAGAAAGAATAATTTTACTGCCAAGATTGGTATTGGATTGGTTCATCAAGACCGAGAAATTTGGGAATGGGACCAATTCACGCAAACTGGGGTATTAATTAGCGAAGGAATGACCTATGATCCATATGCAATCGCATCTTTTTCAGGAATGACTTCCATTAGTAAAAGATCGCACTTCATTTTTGACTTAATTGCTGGGCTTGGTGGGGTAAACGGCAATTATATGACTGGTGGAGCAGCCATCAGATTTGGACCTTTGACAAGGCATAGATTCCAGGCCGGTCTTGCAATTATGGTTCAAGACGACTTCTTCATTCCTCTTCCGATACCTACGCTATCTTACACTTTTGTCTTTCCACATTTGAAGTAAATCTTTATTTTTCTAGGTGATAATTGGTTGATTAAAAAAAACTAATTAAATTTGCGCCCGTCTTACAGTGTAAGGTCCTCTTTTTTGAGGTGAGGATTATGAAGTTAATCCAATCAGTAAAAAGCGGATGTGGTGGAATTGGTAGACACGCTAGACTTAGGATCTAGTTCCGCAAGGTGTGAGAGTTCGAGTCTCTTCATCCGCACATTTTAAGGTCTCGTGTTGTTTCGGTTTGCCGAAATAAGATGAGGCCTTTTTTTTTAAATTAAATTTTATTCTAATGAACGTAGTTGAGGAAAAAATTGACGAATTGAATGCTATCTTAAGAGTGAAAATCACTGCTGAAGACTATGCTGAGAAGGTTGATCAAACATTAAAAGATTATCGTAAACAGGCCAACATGCCTGGATTTAGACCTGGAAAAACACCAATGGGACTTATCAAAAAGAAGTACGGTAAATCTGTTTTGGCTGAAGAATTAAACAAAGCTGTAAACGAATCACTTCACAACTTCATTACTTCAAACAACTTAAACGTTCTGGGTAATCCATTGCCAAAAGCAGACGAAGAAGTTAAAGGAGATTTTGAAAATCCTGCTGATTTCGAATTCACATATGAAATCGGAATTTCACCCGAATTTAAACTTGGTTTAACAGCCAAGAGCAAGTTCGATTATTTATCTGTTGCTATTGATGCAGAAATGCTTGACAAAGAGGTTGATAATCTTGCAAGAAGATACGGAACGCTTGTAGCTGAAACTGAAGTTGGTGAAAAAGACATGGTAATCGGAGAATTTTCTGATACTGAATCTGAACTTAAAAACAACTCAACAATTTCTTTGGAATTTGTTGAACATAAAGCAACTGTAAAGAAATTTATTGGCGCTAAGGCAAATGACGTTATTGCTGTTGATCCTAAAAATGTTTCTAAAGACGATAAGGATCTAGCAGCTATGCTGGGTATTACTGAAGAGTTTGTTGGAGATGTTGGAAAGAAATATGAATTCAAAATTTCTGAAGTTAAACGAATGGTTCCTGCTGCTGTAGACCAAGCATTGTTTGACAAGATTTTTGGAGAAGGAACTATTAAATCAGAAAAAGAATTGAGAGCTAAGATTGAAGAAGATCTTACTAAAATGTTCGCCAATGATTCTGATAAAATCTTCAATCAACAAATCGTTGATGAATTGGTTTCTAAAACAAAAATTAAGTTTCCTGAAGCATTCTTAAAAAGATGGATTTTAGCTTCTGCTAAAGAAGAAGTTACTCCAGATCAAATTGATGCTGATTTTGATAATTACAAGAAAAGTTTGACTTGGCAACTGATTCAAAACAAAATCATCAAGGAAAACGAAATCAAAATTGAGCCACAAGACGCGGTGAACTATACTAAAGGAATTTTGATTAATCAATTCGCACAATACGGAATGCCTGCTCCAGAAGAAGCAGAATTAGAGACTCAAGCTAAAAACGTTTTGGCAAATAAAGAAGAAGCAAATCGTATCTACGACAACCTTTACAATGAGAGAATCATGATCTTCTTCAAGAATACAGTGAAGATAAACGAGAAATCACTTCCGTATGATAAGTTTGTAGAGCAAGCTTACGCACAGAAGTAAAATTTACCTAAATATTTGATTGAAAATAATACCTATCTTAGTAGGTATTATTTTTTTGCAATAAACTATTATAACATATGTTCAATAAAGACGAATTTAGAAAGTACGCGACAAAGCATCACGGAATCAGCGGCACGGCTGTTGACGGATATATCACTTCATCAATGACACCTTATATCATTGAAGAAAGACAACTTAATGTAGCACAAATGGATGTGTTCTCGAGATTGATGATGGATAGAATCATCTTTTTAGGTACAGGTATTGATGACCAAGTAGCAAACATTATTACGGCTCAGTTATTATTTTTAGAATCTGTAGATCCTAAGAAAGATATCCAAATCTATTTAAATTCGCCAGGTGGTGGAGTTTATGCTGGATTAGGTATCTATGATACTATGCAATATATCCAACCAGATGTAGCAACAATTTGTACAGGAATGGCGGCTTCAATGGGAGCTGTACTATTATGTGCAGGTGCGGCAGGAAAAAGATCTGCTTTACCACATTCAAGAGTTATGATTCACCAACCTTTAGGTGGTGCTTCAGGACAAGCTTCTGACATTGAGATTACGGCTAGAGAAATTCAAAAGTTGAAAAAAGAACTTTATGAAATCATTTCTAATCACTCAGGAAAAGATTACGATACAGTTTGGGCTGATTCAGACAGAGATTATTGGATGATTGCCGAAGAAGCGAAAGCTTACGGTATGGTGGATGAAGTATTAGGGAAAAAATAAATCTCTTAATGAGTAAGGAAGAAAATATTAATTGTTCGTTCTGCGGACGAGAGAAGAAAGATACTGGCATTTTGATTGCTGGATTGACAGGGCACATTTGTTCAAGTTGTATTGAGCAGGCGCATACGATCGTTGATGAACAAAAAAAGCATGACGAGACGGATGATGCGTTGAGTCATGATTTTAAGTTGATGACACCTCAACAAATCAAAGATGATTTGGATGAGTATGTTATTGGTCAAGATGATGCGAAAAGAGTTCTTTCAGTTGCAGTTTACAATCACTACAAACGGTTAACTTATGCTGAAGGGAATAACGATTTAGAAATTGATAAATCAAATCTTATTCTTGTTGGACGAACTGGTACAGGTAAAACTTTACTCGCTAGAACTATAGCGAAGTCATTGAATGTACCATTTTGCATTGCAGATGCTACCGTTTTAACTGAGGCAGGATATGTTGGGGAAGATGTTGAGTCTATTTTGTCACGCCTCTTACAAGCGGCTGATTACAATGTAGAAGCAGCTGAAAAAGGGATCGTATTTATTGATGAAATCGATAAGATTGCTCGTAAATCTGATAATCCATCAATTACAAGAGATGTTTCAGGTGAAGGAGTTCAACAAGCAATGTTAAAGCTCTTGGAAGGAACTGAAGTTAATGTTCCGCCCCAAGGTGGAAGAAAGCATCCGGAACAAAAGATGATTAAGGTAAATACTAAGGACATCTTATTTGTTGCTGGTGGAGCCTTTGACGGAATCGAACAAATTATTGGTCGAAGAATCAACACGAACATGATAGGCTTCTCTTCAAAGGAAGAAAAGTTAGATACTGATCACCTACTTCAATACATTACACCATCTGATATCAAAGATTTTGGATTGATTCCTGAATTGATTGGTAGAATGCCGGTTTTAACTTATTTAAATCCTTTAGATGATAAGGCTTTACGTAGGATATTGACTGAGCCGAAAAACTCTTTAATGAAACAATACATTCATCTTTTTGCCTTGGATGAAGTTGAATTAAAAGTTGATGCAGACACATTGGATTTCATTGTTGAGAAAGCCCTAGAGTACAAATTAGGAGCCAGAGGGTTGCGTTCAATTTGTGAGGCAATCTTAAATGATGCCATGTTTGAATTACCGTCTCAAAAAGAAACAAAAGAACTACGAATAACTTTAGAATACGCAAGGTCAAAATTTGATGGATCAAAGATGGCCAAGCTCAAAATCGCATAATTATGGATAAGAATAAAATTGCGGTTGTTGACTATAACAACTACACTTCTGGCGACCCAGAAAAAAGAAAAAACTTCATTCAAGAATTCGGGGACTCCTTCTCAAATATGGGATTCGCTATCGTTCGTAACCATGGCGTTACTGAAGATTTGAAAGCGAAACTTTTTGAAGTTTCCAAAGCGTTTTTTGCATTGCCAGATGACGTCAAAAAGAGCTACGAAGAAGAAGCTAATCATGGGCAAAGAGGATACATTTCTAAAAATAAAGAAAGTGCTAAAGGCAAAGATGTTCCTGATTTAAAAGAATTTTATCATGTCGGCCAAACGGTGACTGATAACGATCCTATTCAGAGCGAATATCCTGACAATATCTGGCCAGATGCCATTGTAGAATTTGAAGCTGTGGGCCAAAAGGTCTATGAAACTTTTGAAAATACAGGAAGAAACTTGTTAAGAGCAACAGCTCTCTATTTAGATTTACCTGAAGATTATTTTGATGGAAAAATTCATAACGGAAATTCAATTTTGAGATTATTACATTACTATCCTGTTCAAGATAAAACTCAAATTCCAGAAGGTGCGGTTAGAGCTGCAGCTCATGGTGATATTAATTTGATCACATTGTTAATGGGAGGTTCAGCTGGTGGATTACAAGCGCAGTCTTTAGACGGCCAATGGATACCTGTTAGCCCTGAGCATGATGAAATAGTCGTGAACATTGGAGACATGTTAGCGAGGTTAACAAACAATAGATTCAGATCAACACAACATCAAGTAATTACTCCAGACGAGGCATCTTGGACTAAACCTAGATATTCAGCTCCTTTCTTTTTACACCCAAGATCAGATATGGATTTAACTTGTTTAGATACTTGTGTCACTGACGCTACCCCAAAAGAGTATACAGATATGACTGCTGGTGAATTTTTAACTGAAAGATTGATTGAACTCGGTTTGAAAAAAGCTTAAACTCAAAAATTTATAACACAAAAAAAGGCCTCTTCAATTGAAGAGGCCTTTTTAGTTTTATCCAGAATCACTTATTCTACTACCGCGGCAGTAACATTCGTTCCTCTGTATTTATATCTTATTCTTCCTCCTTCTGGTGTACCTGAAGAAATATCTTTTGCAGTTGATCTATCCATATATACAGTAGAACTTCCAACAGCCAAGTTGGACATTTCATTGATTCCCATCACAACATCAGTTGCTCCCAAGGCATTAGTATAGAATAGGGCATCTTCACCCCACGTCCAGGTCCCAACAAATAAACTTACTTGTTGATCTGCCACTAAAGCAGTTCCTGCCCAAGCCACTGTCTCAGCAGCAGTCTTGTTGATTGTATCAAATCCAATAGGGAAATCAATAGATTCTCCACTAGGAATTGCATTTACATAGGTAACTCCATCCGTATTAGTGTAGCTAAATGAACCTGTTGTAATGTTTCCAGCATATTCTTTATGATGTGCATTATACCATGGATCAAAAGGCAAAACATCACCTTCAAACGAAACGCTTGCATTCGTAGAATCAGAAAGCTCTAGAACAGTTCCTGTAGGTCCTCCGAACCTGAACTTCGCTACAACATGTGTTTTATCTTCGTTCTTGTTATAAAACACTTCATAGTCTGAATAAATCATTTGCTGATTTACATCTGATGAATCTTCTTTTGTACAAGCCACCATCAGTGTACTCACAGCAATAATTCCAAAAATTAGTTTTTTCATTTCTTAATTTAAATTGGTTCTTTCTTACATCAAACATAACGCCATTTTTTGAATTTCGTTGGTAGATGCGGGTAGATTTTTATCAACTCAATAGATTCAAAGCCATGAATCAATAAAATTGAAGCCACATTTTTTTGACTAATTAAAAGACCCAATTTGCATATTTCAAATTAAGGAAGCTAAAGTCAAGAAGATTGAACTATTTCAGTTTTAAATATGTAGTTTTGCACTTCATTATTAAAGGAGAGGTGGTCCCGAAATACTTCGGGAAACGCGCGGCCTCATTAAAAGCGTGCAAATATATACGGAGAGGTGGCAGAGTGGCTGAACGCGCACGCTTGGAAAGTGTGTTTACGGGTGACCGTAACGGGGGTTCGAATCCCCCTCTCTCCGCAATATCATTTTCAATTTCCTGAACGAAAAGAAACGCAAATCAAGCTTGCTTGAATTTGCAGTGATTGAAGAGAAGCAGATCTTGAGGAACGAAAGAACTGTATTGAAAATGATATTGGTCAAGGTTCCTCGCCTTGGGGATCATGAAATAATCCCCCTCTCTCCGCAAAACATTTTTTTAAAAAATAATTGGAGGTGGGCCAAGAATCAAAACTCAACCTTATGCAAACAAAGAGCTGAAGAGGGAGCAATATGTTTTACTTGCATTCCCTGAGGATTTGAAAGGGTCTCTTTGAATTCATCCAAGGTCCAAGTTCCTCTCCCAACATCTACCAAAGCACCAACCATTAGTCTGACTTGATATGTTAAAAATCCCTGAGATCTAACTTTGTAGATGTAAGATTTTTCTGGAGTAAAGTTGGAAGTTAACTTATCATTCTGAACTATTTCAGAAAGTAAAATTTCTCTTTCAAAAACAGTGTTTTCAGAAGGTCCACTCGCATATCTTCTAAAATTATGAGTGCCTTCAAACATCTTTGCCGCTTCTTTCATCAAGTCAATGTCCAAAGGGTCTCTGAAGTTACTTATGAAAGGTGCGTTGTAAGGGTGTATCTTTAATTCTGATGAAAACGAATAATGATATTCTTTGATTTTCGAATGTTGGATAATATTGAAATCTGCCGTTGTCTTCTCCACCGATTTCGCCATTATATCACTTGGTAAATTGTGATTTAAATCAAGTAATAACTGGTCAATATCTACAGATTCAAAAGAGAACAGTTCTAAAACAAAATCATCCGCAGAAACTTTTGCATCTGTTCTTCCACACCCTAAAGTTTTGAAATCTTCATGCTTAAAAATGAATTTGAAGGTTTTATCCATCATTCCCTGAACACTTTTTAAGCCAGGCTGTGGCTGCCATCCGTGATAACGGAATCCAAGAAATTCAATCCTGATTAAATAGAAGTTAGTCCAGTTTGCCATGGTTTACCAGTCAATTGGACGATAATCTTTTAGGAATTTTCCGCACCAATGTTTACCCGAATTGATTCCGTCAAAAAGAGGGTCCATCACCCTTGCCGCGCCATCTACAATGTCTAAAGGAGGCTGAAAATCATGCTCTTCTTGCTTTCTTTTTGACAATTCAACAGGATCTTCATCCGTCACCCAGCCGGTGTCAACAGCATTCATGAAAACACCATCTTTAGCAAATTCTCCTGCTGACGTATGCGTTAACATATTGAGTGCGGCTTTTGCCATATTGGTATGAGGATGTCTTGCTATCTTATGGAACCTATGAAACTTTCCTTCCATTGCAGAAACGTTTATAATGTGCTTTTGACCAGTATTCTCTTTTCGCATAATGTTGGATAAGCGATTGCACAAAACGAAAGGCGCAACGGCATTCACCAATTGTACTTCAATCATTTCAGTTGTTTCAATCTCACCTAACTTCAATCTCCAGCTATTGGTTTTTCTTAAATCTACTTGTTGTAAATCAGCATCCAATTCTCCTTCAGGAAAAACTTCTTCAACCTTTAATGAGCTATCAAAACTGTATGGAATCTGTGATAATTTTGCAGAAGCTCTTAATCCGACTCCTGGTTCAATTCCGTGCCAGCCAACTGCCAATTGATTGTTCTTACTTACAACAAGCGTAGCATCTTGAATTTCTTGGATGCAATTAAAATGATCATTCAACAAATCTTGAGCAAATTCTGGCAAAGATTCTTTTGGCAAATCTTCTTTATCCATCAGGTGCTGAAAAAACCCTGCCGGCCTTCTTA
>JBLFXO010000092.1:0-11346 GCA_047609865.1 Arenicella sp. | reverse complement strand
TTGACGCCTATGTTTACAGAAACAACAAAAGCAAATTAGAATATCAATACATCACTAAAGAGTTATCTCAAGCCTGCGTGGTAATGAGATGACTAGGCGTTAGAGTGCGTGTAAGCTGCAGCTCCAAACAAGACTATTGCTGTTATGAAAGTATATAGCCAAACGAAGTACCAATAAGAACTCTTCTTCTCTCCTTCTTCTTTCTTTTTAGAGAAACCTTTAATTCCACCTGAAATCAGAAATGCAGGTATCATTGAGACTATCAAGAATAACAATCCTCCAACCAAAATTGAGAGTACTCCCCAACTTTCTGGAAATATTACGGTAGTCCAAAAACAACCATAACCAAAAACTAAAAGGGGACTGAAGTAAACAAGCTTTTTCATTCTAATATATCGTTTTCAAAATTGTCAATAATTTCCTGTTCAATTTTTGCGTTGGTTCCATATGCTTGGAATTTTGACTTAACAACCGCTAGTATAATTAGTGGCCAGATTAATAAGCCCAAGGCTCCTGCCCCAGCAAAGATGAGAACAGGTAGTAGTCCACATAGGAATCCTGAACAACTCTTAACCGCAGGAATCACAAATATTACGAGTGCTAAGAGAAGTACCCCAATACATAGGCCTAATTGAATGAAGAAAAATTTACGCCCATTGTATCCTCCCGCCGTAGAACATTTAATTCCAGCAATAATCCAAGCCGCAATGGCCCCTAACAAAGCAAGTAACCAAACTATTCCTAACATAAAGTTTACTCAACTACGATTACAAGGTATTTAGATACTTTCCAAAATGACTTGTGATCAATAATTTTAATCGTGTGATTTTCACCTTGTGAGATTAACTCGTATGAAGATGAAGAGTGATCGGTAATGAATTTGATTTTCTTACCGGTCACTTGAAGGCTATTCGTTTTAGTAATGTCAACTTCAGTAAAGTATTCATCATTAAAATCATCTTTAAGAAGAGTCTTCTTTCCAATTCCAATGAATCCACCTTCTCTTACTATAACTCCGGCTGCCTCTAACTCATCAGCAGATCCGTAAGCATATTGTGCTTTATTTAATTCTTGTAAAGTCTCGGCAGTGATCTCTGTTTGTTCTTGATACGCTTCTAATAATTCAACATACTCTCTGTCTAAGTCTGCTAGTTCAACTCTCAACATCTCAATCTCTTCTTCTTGAACCTGAATCTTATCCATCAAATTGGTGATCATATTTTGAAGCTCGTCAATTTGAAGGTTTTTGCTTTGTAAAGTCTTATTCAGTTCTCCTACTTTTTTAGCGTTTGCCTCTCTGAGGTAATTAATATTTTGAATTTCTTGAAGTATCCACTGCTTACCATCTTCTTCTAACTCTACATCATGAGATCTGAATCTGATTTCATCTTCTTTAAGATTAATCATTGCAAGGTTTTGCTCAATCTCATTGAACAGCATAATAGTTTCGTTCAGAGTCGAATCTTTAGCAGCCAATTGATCTTCTAATTGACGCATGTCAGATTTTAACCTAGCCATTTCTTCGCTTTCACCAGCGACAGTGTCAGTGGTACCGCCTTCTTCTTGACAGCTAAACATTAAGATTGAAAGGAATGCAATTACTGAAAAATACTTCATTTTTTATTAGATTGAGTTCAGACAAATCTAACCAATAATTAGTTCTTAGAAAACATATTACTTAACAATATAGCAAGCGCTATAAACTATTAATTTTTCGGGAATCATTTGCTATTTTTTGCGCTAGAATGTGAAGAGAATAGTTCTTACTCATGCATGAACTTAGACATGTATGTCACTTCCCCATTTGATAATTGAAGCATATACATGCCGGTCTTCAATGCCTCAACATCAATTTCACCCGAATAAACTTGCCCCCTTTTAACAATTTTACCATTTAAGTTAGTAATCGAATACTCACCTGACATAACATTACATCTCAGAATATCTGTAACAGGATTAGCATAGATCTTAAAAGAGAAGTTTTCGACTTCAGGTTCAGGCCCAAAAGAAACAGTACAAAACGGTGCAACTTGAGATGATTCCCAAACCGGAACTCCAATAAGTGTTCCATTTGAAGAGTTTACAGTAGCATCACTTGCCACCGTCCCTGAGGTTTCATCTAAATTATAAAGGGCCAACAAATTTGTTTGCGGAGCCGCCATTTTACAGTTCATATTTTCTTGAATGTCCTGCTGTGAACGCGCCATATTCCAAACTCTTACCTCATCAATTTTTCCGCGAGTCTTTTCACCAACAAAAGATAGACCGCCTTTATCAATTGCGCCCACAGCAAAAGGCATATCCGTATCTACATTAAAAACAAATGGGGTAGTCTCCTGAACAACCAAAACTCCGTCTAGGTATAAGTACAAATAAGTTGCTCTTCTAACAGCGGCAACATGATACCATTGATTAGTTGTGATTCCGTGATAATACAAATTGGCAATAGTCCCACTTGCATCTCCAATTGTGAATTCTAACTCATCCGGGGCATTTCTTCTTGTTCTAATAGCATATCCCGCATTAACAGGTGTGCCCACTGTAGTCAGACCTTTATTCACTATTTTATCTGCAACATTAGGCGTTCCCTCCAAATACAACCAAGTTTCAATCGTGAAATCGGAAGTTCCCAAATTATTGACATCTCCCATGGTCACATAATCGTTCGTTCCATCAAAATGTAAGCAATCACCATGCTGTGCAATAGAATTAGCTCCAAAAAAGAGAAGTAAGAGTAAATAATAAACTTTCATGTGTTTGGGATTTTCATCAAGTTAAGAATAAATCAAAGCGTTTCCAATTTCACCCACCAAAACACTCCACTAGCCTTCTATACAAAAGCTTTGTAAATAGTAAGGTTCAATTGGAGATTACTGAATATGATTTGTTATTTTTGAATTAAAATAAGCACACATGAACAAGTCCCTTTTTTTACTGCTATCAATCTTCTGTTTTTCGCTGAATTCTTTTTCAATGGATGTCAATTACAAATTGATGATGAGTAATCCAAACTCTCATTATTTTGAAATTGAGATGGAAATTGCTGATTTCAAAGCAAAAGAAGTGGCTATCAAAATGCCTATCTGGGCGCCTGGATCTTATTTGGCAAGAGAATTTGCAAAGAGCGTTAACCTTGTTAAGGCATATGATTTAGAAGGCAAAGAATTGGCGATTGAAAAAAGAGACAAGAATACTTGGGTAGTTCAAACCAAAGGTGTGAAAAACGTTAAGATCAAATATGAAGTTTATGCATTTGAACTTTCAGTAAGAACAAGTTTCTTGGATGATTCTCACGGTTATATAAATGGAACTTCAGTGTTCATGTATGTTGAAGACAATAAAGATGCTGACGGATACCTTCAAATTGTTCCTCATGAGTCTTTCAATAAAATCAACACGGCCCTGCCAATGGGAAGAAATAAGTTTTATGAATACAAAGATTACGATCACTTAGCAGACAGCCCAATTGAAATTGGAAATCAAGAAACTTTCCAGTTCAACGCTGGTGGCGTGAAACACACAGTAGCCATGTACGGTGAAGGAAACTATGACGTTGAAAAACTTAAGGTTGATATGGCGAAAGTTGTAGAGGCTGAAACAAAAGTGTTTGGCGAGAACCCAAATAAAGAATATCTTTTTATCATCCATAACTTAACAGTGGGTTCTGGAGGGCTAGAACACAAAGAGTCTACTACCCTTCAAGTTGAAAGATGGACTTATGGTGAAGATGATTACAAAGGATTTCTATCCTTGGTAGCTCACGAATACTTTCATTTATGGAATGTGAAAAGAATCAGACCTAAGGCACTAGGGCCTTTTGATTATGATAACGAAAACTATACTGACCTACTTTGGGTAATGGAAGGATTTACTTCTTACTATGATGAGTTGATTCTCAGAAGAGCTGGATTCTATTCTGAAGATGAATATATGGGGAAAGTATTTTCTACAATAAACTATGTAGAAAATACTCCAGGCAATAAAGTTCAGCCTGTAGCTCATGCAAGTTTTGACGCTTGGATCAAGGCGTACAGACATAACGAGAATTCTTCGAACACAACCATCTCTTATTATCCAAAAGGACATGTACTGGCTGCTGTTCTAGATTTATATATCATCAAGAAATTCAAATCAGAAAAATGCCTTGATGATTTCATGCAGATGCTTTGGGCAGATTTCTATATTAAAGCTGACGTTGGATTCACGGAAGAAGAATTTCAAGCAACATTAGAGAAATTTTTAGGTGAAGACATGGCTTGGTTCTTTGATGATTTCGTTTACGATACTAAGACACCAGATTTCGCCAAATTCTTTAAAGGGGTTGGATTAAATGTTACCAATGCAAATTCAATTGCTACACCATACTTAGGAATTAGAACTTCAGGTAGTGGAGGTAAATTAACAGTGACTCAAGTTGTTTCTGGTTCTGCAGCTGAAAAAGGTGGGATTTCAGTTAATGATGAATTGATTGCGATTGACGGATATAGAGTGAATAAGTCAAGTTTTGACTTTATGTTGAAGACTTTTGAAGCCGGTGACAAATTTGAATTGACACTTTCACGTGATAACTTGATTAAGAAGTACACCATCACAATGGGAGAAAATAAAAGAGATAAATACGTCAAAACAACTGATTTTACAGACGCTTCTAAAAAGAACTACGATTATTGGTTAAGAGTGGATGGCGAGTAAGATAGGGCATAAAATTTTTCCCAAATATCTTCTTAAATTTTTACTGAAGATGGGCATTCTAATGCTCATCTTTACTTTGTGCAGGATCTTATTTCTTGCCTTTAACATCCATCATTTTCCTAATTATAGGTTCCTTGATTTCTTCGCGGGGATGTGGTTCGATTTAATTACAACGATACTTCTCTTCTACCCTCTCGTCCTAATTGAACTATTCCCTAATAAGAATAGAAAAAGAAAATGGTTCGTTTGGACCACAAGGATCTTAACTGCACTTCCCTTCTTTTTAGGAACACTTATCAACTTAATTGATGTGGAGTACTTTCATCACACCTCTAGCCGATCTGGTTCCGGCTTGATTACTATGCTAGGATTTGGAAACGATTTGGGACAGCAAATCCCATCCTTCCTTACTGATTACTGGTACCTGTTTCTATTCTTATTCCTATTCCTCTTTGTGGCATACTACCTATTAAAGAAAGTCTATGTTAAAAGGGATGACAGCAGTGAATCCAAAATTGGAAAACAAAGCCTCATTTATGTTATTATGATTGCTCTCTTTCTGATTTTAGGGAGAGGAGGAATCGGATACAAGCCAATATCTACGGCTGATGCAGCAAAATTCACGACCCCTGAGAATATGCAATTGGTATTAAATTCTGCTTTTAAAGTCATTAATTCTTATGGTGCAAATGAACTAGAACCGAAAGAATACTTCAGTGAAGACGAACTTTCAAAAATCTATCACCCTATTCATCATTACGACAGTGATGGCAGAATCAAAGGGCAAAACGTGGTTGTGATAATTCTTGAAAGCTTCTCAACAGAATTCATAGATGTATTGAATGAAGATGACACAAAATATACTCCCTTCTTTGATGACTTAGCTGCTGAATCTATGTTGTTCACCAATTGCTTTGCTAACGGTAAAAAATCAATGGATGCTGTGCCGGCAGTTGCTGCTTCTATTCCCAAATTGATGGAAAGAGAATATGTCACTTCTTATTATAACGGGAATCAGATCACTTCTCTACCAAGCTTATTAGAAGAGAAAGGATATAAATCCGCCTTCTTTCATGGCGCAACCAATGGCTCTATGAATTTTGACAGCTTTTGCGAATTGGCCGAATACCAAGAATATTTTGGAAGGACCGAATACGACAATGAAGATCACTTTGATGGCACATGGGGAATATTTGATGAAGAGTTCATGAGCTGGTCTATAGATAGATTTAGTGAAATGAAAGAACCATTTTTTAATACTCTTTTTACCATTTCAAGTCACGCTCCATATGCTATTCCCGAAAGATATCAAGATAGATTCAAAGGTGGCCCATCAAGAATGCATGATGCTGTAGGCTATGCTGACTATGCCTTAGAGCAGTTTTTTGAAAAGGCAAAAACTCAAAGTTGGTATGACAATACCCTCTTTGTAATCACTGCCGATCACACACCTGCTTCTAATCAAGCCATCTATCTTTCAGATTATGGATTGGTGAACATTCCTCTATTGTTATACCATCCAACGGACACCTTCTTCTCTGGTACAAATGATAGAATCGTTGGACAAATTGACATCATGCCCACCATTCTTGATTTGACCGGATACGACAAAAAGTTCTTCAGTTTTGGTAATTCTATTTTCGGATCTGAAGAAGCCATGACAGTTTATGAAGTTGCAGGTAAACAAGTTATCTTCGGAACCTTTGAAGGGAAAAAATACTCATTAGCTATGCAGGATGAACAGCTAATTTCGCTTTATGAACTAGACGACCATCTTCAGAAAAATAACTTATTGGAAACACATCCAAAGATTGCTAAAGGAATGGAGAGAAAATTGAAAGCCTTTGTGCAAACTTATAATGACAGATTACTAAATAACAGCATGAACAGTAGTGAGTGAAAAGAAAAACATACTCTTTTTAATTAATCCTATTTCTGGAATTGGCCGCAAAAAGGATTTGCCTTTACTCATTCAAACTCATCTTAAAAACCATAAATACGAAATTAGATATACTGAGTACAGAAAGCACGGTGAGGAAATAGCTGATTCTGAAAAATATAATTTTGATGCGATCATTGCAATTGGTGGTGATGGCACTGTAAATGAAATTGCAAGTGCATTGACGGGCTCAAAATGTGCCTTGGGAATTATTCCAGCAGGTTCAGGAAATGGTCAAGCGCGACATTTAAAAGTTCCTTTAAACGTAAAGTCCGCCATTGAGCGAATTGATGCTTTTGTCCCACAACTGTATGATACTGGTATGGTGAATGACCATTTCTTCGCAGGAACATGTGGCTTTGGTTTTGACGGACACATTGCGGAACTTTTTGACAAATATCCCAAAAGAGGCTTTTTGAGTTACGCTAAATTAATTGCTCGCGAATACAAAAAATACCAACCTCTATCATACAAAATTCACATAAACGGGGAAATCATAGAATGTGAGTCCTTAGTATGTGCTGTTGCAAACTCCTCTCAATTTGGTAACGGATTTACTATCTCACCTGACTCTGATATGCAAGACGGCAAATTTGAATTAGTTATGATTGAGAAGTTTCCGTTCATTGAATCAATGGCCGTTGGGACAAGATTCTTCACCCAAACCATTAAAAATTCAAAACATTTTAGAGCAATTCAATTTGAAAATGAAATTGAAATTGAGGTGAATACCAAAAAGCCAATGTATTTTCATTTAGACGGAGAACCAATTGAAGATGGTAATAAATTCAAAATTTCGATTAGACCAAAGAGTCTTAACATTATCTAATAATTCTTACATTTAATATATGTTGAACGGGATCTTAATCATTTTATTAATCTACATGGGTGGAGCCGCAGGAATTCTATTCAGTGTTTTGGCTTGGAGGTTAAAGAATGAAGTGTTCTTTATATTAAGCTGTGTGACAACCAGTTTAATGCTCATTTACATCATTTATACTTTTGCTGATATTGCTGACTCTGTCAGATACGATCCTGTATTTTTCTTGATCCACCTTTTATTTATAGGCCTGCCAATCTTCTTTATTGTCAAGTATTTTCAAGATAAAAATAAAATTGGCGCTCCTTCCGCAAGTCTTGATGGCGCAGAAAATGGTGGTCCAGTAACGGAAGAGTTTTTAGATGACGTAATTAATTCTCCTGAAGAAGATTTAGATTTTAGTGACGGAGTCGACCTAAGGTAATTAGGCTTTTTTCTTCATCTTAAATTCCTTGATCTTTCTGAATACCAAAAACAATCCGATACATACCAACGGAATACTCAAGTATTGCCCCATATTAAGACCTGCGGTGTTTTCAACCCCATGAGTTCCTAATTCTGTAAAGGCATCTGTCTGGTTCTCTTTTATGAATTCAATAAAGAATCTAGCACCAAATACAAGAATAAAGAATACACCTAATAAGAATCCTTTAATCTTAAAAGCATTAGTTCTCCAATAAAGGAACATTAAGACACCAAAGATTAATAGGTAGCAAAGCGCCTCATACAGCTGTGCAGGATAGCGATTTGGAACTTGATTTAATAGATATGCAAAGTTTGGGTCAGACGCAATTTTATCATATGCTGCTCCAGGGTATTCTGCCCCAGTCTCTCCCATAGCCATCCACTCAGGGATATCATGTCTTAAGAACTTAAACCCTGATTCCGATCCGGTAACTCTGCCAACTATCTCGTGATTGAATAAATTTCCGATTCTGATTAAGAAAGCTGCCAAGGCAGTTGGAACAACAAATCTATCTAACAACCAAACAAAATTGATTTCGGTATATTTTCTAGCTAATAAAAGAGAGGCAATAATTATTCCTAGGGCTCCGCCATGACTTGCTAATCCACCTTCCCAAATTTTCAATATGGCTAAGGGATTTGCCAAGTAATCGCTTAAGTCGTAGAATATAACGTGACCGAGTCTTGCGCCAATAATCCCTCCTAAAAGGACATAGATGAAAGATTTATCCAATAATTCTTCTGGCATTTTTTCAGAGGCATACATCTTCTTAAGAATCTGATATCCAACTATAAAACCTAATGCCCACATGATTCCATACCAAGCCGGTAGTTTCCAAGTTGGCACTACTCTAGGTTCAAAATTCCAAACGACTTCTAATAAATCCACAATCTAATTTTAAGACAAAATTAATGAAATACACAGAAGATTTAATAAAAGGATAAAGAAACAAGACAAAAGACCGCGGCTCCGAATCAGACCTCAAAAGATCAAGCTTGGCATGACATTATCTATCAGTGATCGCAGAGAACGATCTTGGATCTTTTAGGTCCAGATTTTCGGACCGATCTAGATTCTAATTTCAATTGTTGAAAAAGAACTCAACTTTAATAGAAATTATTGCTGTCTATCTATAAAAATAATCTTCCTTTGCACTAGTAATTTACTTTAATCTCATATATGTCTAAGAAGCATAATTTCGGAGCTGGACCGTGTATCTTACCACAAGAAGTATTTCAGCAAGCTGCCGCGGCAGTTCTAGATTTCAATGGCCTTTCTATTTTAGAAGTATCTCACAGGAGTGCAGATTTTGTTGCCGTAATGGATGAAGCGCAAGCTTCAGTGAAAAAAGCCTTAAACGTTCCTGATGGATATACAGTGATGTATCTTCAAGGTGGAGCAAGTTTAGCGTTTCTAATTTCTGCTATGAATATGTCAGGAGCCAATAAAAAGGCCGGATATGTGAATACAGGAGCTTGGGCGTCAAAAGCAATTAAAGAAGGTAAGAACGCTGGACTTGATGTTCAAGTTTTGGCATCTTCTGAAGATAAAAACTTTAACTATGTTCCTAAGGGATATAATATTGGGTCTGATTTAGATTTCTTACACTTGACATCTAACAATACAATTTTCGGAACTCAAATGAAGGGTTTTCCTACAACTGATGTTCCTTTAGTTTGTGATATGTCTTCTGATATCTTTTCAAAACAAATTAATGTTGCTGATTTCGATATCATCTACGCCGGTGCTCAAAAGAACTTGGGTCCTGCAGGAGCAACATTATACATTGTAAAAGATTCAATTTTAGGAAACTCAACACATCCAAATATTCCAACTTATCTTGATTTGAATACTCACTTCAAGAAAGGTTCAATGTTCAATACTCCTCCAGTATTTCCAATTTTCACTTCCATGTTGAATTTGAGACATATGTTGGCGAATGGCGGAGTTGCTGAAATGGAAAAGAGAAATGAAGCGAAGGCTGCATTGATTTATGGAGAGATTGATAGTAATCCTTTATTCACTGGAACGACAGCTGTAGAAGATAGATCAAACATGAATGTGACATTCGTTATGAATGACGATTCTTTAACTGATGACTTCAATGCAGCTTGGGCCGCAGCGAATATTGTTGGATTAAAGGGACATAGAGATGTTGGTGGATTTAGAGCATCAATGTACAATGCATTAGAAATTGATAGCGTAAAAGTATTAACTGATTTAATGAGCGACTTCGCTCAACGTAAAGGATAAGCATGAAGATTTTAGCAAATGACGGAATCTCTCCAGAAGGAGTAGCAGCTTTAGAAGCTGGTGGATTTGAAGTTTCAACTACATACATTCCACAAGATGAATTGATTGATGCCATCAACAACGAAGGTTATGTTGGAGTTTTGGTAAGAAGTGCAACTACTGTGAGAGCAGAGGTTGTTGACTCTTGTCCAAGTCTTAAACTTATTGGACGTGGTGGTGTAGGAATGGATAACATTGATGTTGATTATGCAAGAGGCAAAGGATTACATGTAATCAATACCCCGGCGGCATCTTCACAATCTGTTGCTGAATTAGTAATGGGATCTTTATTCACATTATCAAGAACAACTTTTGATTCATATAAGCAAATGCCTGCCTCGGGTGTTTCAGATTTCAAAGTATTGAAAAAGAAATATGCCAAAGGACAAGAGCTTAGAGGTAAAACTTTAGGTATCGTAGGATTTGGAAGAATTGGACAGTCATTGGCCTCATATGCACTTGGCGTGGGAATGCAAGTGAAAGCAGTTGACTTATTCGTTGACAAGGCAGAAGTTACCGTCCCTATTGGTGGACACGGTGATGTACGAGTTGTGATCACTCCAGCAAAATCATTAAATGAAGTTATTTCAGAATTAGATTATATCTCATTACATGTTCCAAAGCAAGCAGATGGATCTGCAGTAATTGGTAGTGCTGAATTTTCTCAAATGAAAGATGGTGTCGTTTTAGCTAATGCTGCAAGAGGTGGTGTTATTGATGAAGATGCCTTGATTTCTGCATTGAATTCGGGAAAAGTTAGAGCTGCAGCTCTAGATGTTTTTGAAAACGAACCTACTCCAAGAGAAGATTTATTAACTCATGCTAAAATTGCAAGTACACCTCATATTGGTGCAGCTACAACTGAAGCTCAAACAAGAATTGGATTAGAGCTTGCGAGTCAAATTATCGAACTTTTAAAATAAAGGATTATGCCAATCATCTCCCCTTCACTACTCGCTTCTGACTTTGCAAACTTGCAATCAGAAGTTGAAATGATTAATCGAAGCAATGCTGATTGGTTTCACGTTGATGTGATGGATGGCTCTTTTGTACCCAACATTTCGTTCGGCTTACCTTCAGTGAAAGCTGTAGCAAAACATGCCACAAAGCCTTTAGATGTTCATTTGATGATTGTGA
>JBLFXO010000091.1:0-11603 GCA_047609865.1 Arenicella sp. | reverse complement strand
GTGCCGCTAAGGCTTCAACTTCTGAAGTAAGTTGATCCTTATTCTCTTGTTTGGACTTATCAATTGTTTTCTGAGCCAATTTGATGAACTTAGGTTGATCAGAATAGGCATAAGGTTCATGAAAAGATGTGGTTAAATAAAGATTAAAGAATGGGTTGTTCTTATCAGTCCTCTTAAAAAACTGCATTGATTCATTAAAAACCTTTAAATCTTCAGCTCCCCAATTAAAATCTCTCTTTTCACCATTTTTAAATTCTAGTTGGCCCATTATCTCATTCTGTTCAAAATCCTCTTCAAAATAGAGATTGTCAAACTTTTGAAACATGAGATATTCGTCCATATAATCATATCCTTTTTTAGCACCACAAAAGAAGTTAGTTTGATATCCCTCTTGTTCTTTTAGCAGCATTGGTAAGGAGAGATGATCCGGCATTGTTGACCTCAGATTCATGAACCCCTGGTCGCCTTCAGGAACTCCCGCCATTAAATTGGGGATGGCTCCGAATGTTCGTTCAGCATTTGCCAGGCAGTTTTCAAAATATAAAGAATGGTCAATTAGGGAATCCAGAAAAGGTGTAAAACTTCCTAATCTTGCATTTGGACCAGAAAATATCTTACACAAAGATTCTGAAATAATAACCACAACATTAGGTGCGACATCCCTTTTCACGAAGTATTCACCTAAATGATTCTTGCTTTTCTCAGGAGAAAAAAATGGATAATCAAAGTACTCTTCTTTCTCAATTCCGCTCAATTCATAATAACTGAGCAAGGCATCTTTAGTAGCCTTCTCACTAATATTGATCTCCCCAGGCTCGTATTCAAAATAACTCTTTATAAAAACTTGACTCTTGTTCGCTTTAACTTCGAATTCAAAATCAGAGGAATAATCAGATTCTTGTAATGGCCAAAATATGTTGGCCAATGAACCAAATATAATTATGCATGAAGCAATAAATTCAATCAACTTAATTTTTTCTAATTTCTCAGACAACTTTAACAGTAAATCTACTCCTAGGAACAATGGGAGGATTGCTAAAAGGTAATACCAAGAAAAACCATAAAGATTGGTTAGAAAGTCCACTTGGGATCCCGACATGCCATACATATGCTCAGCTCTGAGAGCCGTACTGGATATAGAAAAATAGATGATGACTAAAATTTGCAGACTTATACCAAGAGTCATCCAAATAGCAAGAACTATATCAGCAAAGCGTTTAAAGAATCGGGCAATAACAAAGTACAGAGGCGCAATGAATACCATCCAAGTGGCTGCTGCGATTAGGTCTTGCCAAAGTCCAGCAAATGTCCATGAAAGTGAATTATTAAGAGAAGGGCCAATTATGAATTCTGTCAACCTAATGAGACAAACGAGCACCAGAATAATGAATCCTTTCAAAAAGAAAGAAGACATCTTGTATTTAAATTCTTTGCTTCTGGGTTTCATTATCAATCAAAAATAACTTAATTCTTATCTTTCGGATTAAGAAGTCAAGCAAATATTAATTTTACAACAAACTCAGACAATGATAACAACACACGGAATTTGCCAAGTTTCAATTGCTCCCATACGAGCTGCAGCCTCTGACGAATCAGAAATAGTAACTCAACTTCTCTTTGGCGATTATGTTGAAGTATTAGAAGTAGGACAACCGTGGATTAAGATTTACTTTCCTGCAGATGATTATGAAGGGTGGATGGATTTCAAACAACTAACTTACATTGCAAAGGGGGAATTTGAAGTTGACTCTGTGAAAGAGCATCCTGTGCTTACAATAGGAAGTTTGCAAATCGAAGGCCCAATTGGTGCTCAGCATATCATCTACGGCTCTAATCTTCCGAATCTTCATGAGGGCAAAATATCCTTTGGAGGAAATAGTTATGAAATTGACCCTATCCCTCACTATAGAGCTTCAATGGTAGAAACAGCCCAGCTTTACTTGAGCACTCCTTATTTGTGGGGAGGGAAAGGTATTTACGGAATAGACTGTTCTGGTTTAACTCAAATCGTGGCTAAAATTCATGGTAAGAAATTACCAAGGGATGCTTCAAAACAAGTTCATATTGGGGAATCAATAAGCTTGAATGAAGTCCAAGCTGGTGATTTTATGTACTTTATAAATGAGAAAAACATTGTACATCACGTTGGAATTGTGACTTCAGAAAATCAAATAATTCATGCCGCAGGATTTGTAAGGATTGATAAGTTTGATGAGAAGGGAATTTGGAGGGACGACCTCAACAGGTATACTCATAAATTTCATTCAATAAAACGCCTGTGAAACAAGTCCAAATTACACTTCCCTCTTTTGCAAGAGGTTTTCACATCATCACTGATAAAATAATTTCATCCTTGGGAGAATTACCTCAGATAGGAATTCTACATCTTTTCATTCAACATACTTCTGCAGGAATTTGTATTAATGAAAATGCAGACCCAACGGTATTATCTGACCTCAATCAATGGTTCAATGAGAACGTCAAAGAAAATGAACCCTACTATCAGCATACTTTTGAAGGATCTGATGACATGCCAGCTCACATTAAGACAATAATTACAGGTTGTGACATTCACATTCCAATACAAAATGGAAGGCTAGCCTTAGGCATTTGGCAAGGGATTTATCTAGGAGAATTTAGAGATCGTGCTTCATCCAGGTCACTTCTCGCAACGATAAGTTCTGATAATTAAGCGCAAACTTTGACTTTTATCGTTTAGATTTTGACATTAGACTCTAAATAATTTCAAATTGACGAAAGAAAAAGTTAGTTTAGAAGCCTTGAAATAGAATTTTCATAAATGAAGCGGTTACTAACCTTTTGTACATTTTTTCTACTGATTGGAATTAATCCAATTTGGGCGCAGCCATCTGCATCTAAACTAATCTCTACGGGAGATAAATTCAAGAAGCAAGCAGATTATTCACCTGCCCTTAGATCATACAAACAAGCCCTTCGTCTTGAACCCAAAAACACGAAGGCCTTAAATCAGGTCGTAGACATCTATTTGTACAAATACGAGCTATACGATTCAGCTGCTGTCTATATTGATAGAAAACTAAAAACAATGTCCAAGGACACTAGTTATGGTGTCTTTCTGGATCATGCTAATTGTTTAAGACTTCAAGAAAAACACACGGAAGCCATTAAGACTTATAATTTTTATCTCAAACATGGTTTAAAGAAGGCAAAAAATGGGGCACTGATTGTGCAAGTTGTGAAAAACAGAATCATTGCTTCTCAGAACGCATTAAACAATCAAGAGCTAATTTATGAACCTCTCGAAGTAGAGAACATGGATTTCTTTGTTAACTCTGTTGATGCCGAATACACACCAGTATATATTGAATCAGAAAACTTATTGCTTTACAATGCTCGCTACAAGGATTATGACAACGAGCATATGGATGCAGATAATCTTTACTTTGAGAATATATACTATTTTGATGTAGAAGAATCAGTTGCTTCGACATACAACTCTCGCATTGATCAAACGACTCATCAATGTGTAGTAGGAAAAGTTTGGAGTAGTGATTCAATCCTAGTCTTTTATCAAAACAAAATTTGGATTTCATCCATTGCAGAAGATCGTTTGAATAAGCTTCAACCATTGCCTGAAGAGTTGGGATCATACTATTTTCAACCTCATGGCGTATTCTCTAAGAATCAAGATCGATTCATTTTTACAGCCAGAGAAGAATATGGAAACTTAGATATTTTCGAAAGCATAAAAACGAATGGCATTTGGTCAGCACCTGAAAACATAAGCATTCGAATCAATTCAACTTTTGATGAGGATGCTCCTTTTTTATCTGCGGATGGTAAAAAACTGTACTTCTCTTCTAAAGGACACAATTCTTCGGGAGGTTATGATTTCTTTGTATCAGAATTAAAAGATGGAGAATGGTCTACACCAATGAATATGGGGTACCCTATGAACTCAGCTGGGGATGATATTTATATCAGTTGGAACGAAGATGAGAAGAGCGGATATTTCTCTTCAAATCGTAATGGAGGATTTGGAGGAATGGATATTTACACATTCGGAACTGTTTTGAAAACAGTAAGAGGAACTGTAACTGATAAGAAAGGAAATCCTTTACCTGAAGCTGAGATAAAGCTCATTGATTTTGAATTAGGTGAAATTGAGTCTATATTTTCAGATGCAAATGGAGACTACTCTTTCTTAGCTGATCCTGAAAGAAAATTTGAACTAAAAGGAACTAAAGATAAATATTTTGGAGACGCCAATTCTTTAGACACTTATGGAGAAGCTGACATAATCATTTCAAATCTTTCACTTGAAAAGGATCCTGGAATATCACTATTTATTGAGGTGATGGATGCTGAAACAGGAGAACATCTTGATAGTGTAATAGTGACTATTTTAGATAATCTTATTGATCGAAAAGATTCTACTATGACGGATGCGAGTGGAACATTCATCAAACCATTGCCTGATAAAAAATTACAAGATAGAGGTAGTTTTAATATCAGACTGGTTAAGCAAGGCTACTTGGTTATGAGTGAAACTTACAACGTACTATTTGACAGAGAAGGTCAATATAATGTCTTAGAGGATTTACATATCAAATTAGAAAAAATTGAAGTTGGTTTAGATTTGACAAAGGTCATGGATATTAAGCCAATCTATTTTGATTTAGGGAAATACAAGATTAGAAAAGATGCAGGCATAGAACTTGATAAAATTGTAACTGTTATGAATGACAATCCTAAGATGGTAATTGAATTGGGATCTCATACTGATGCAAGAGGTAGTGCAAAATCCAATCAGTCCTTATCCGACAAGAGAGCAAAAGCGTCTTCTGAATACATTAAAACTCGAATCACAAAGCCAGAAAGAATTTCTGGAAAAGGATACGGTGAAGTGAAGTTGGTCAATCATTGTGCTGACGGTGTTCAATGTTCAGAAGATGAGCACCAAGAAAATAGACGAACTGAATTCATCATAATTGAAATGTAATTCCATTTCTGCTTTGTAAATTCGCGGTATAAAACTTAATTCCATTGACACAAATTAAACCTTTTAAGGCAATAAGGCCGAGCAGAGACAAAGCATATCTAGTAGCTACTCGTCCCTATTACACTTACAAAAAGCACGTACTAACTGCAAAGTTAGAATCGAATCCGTATACCTATTTACACGTCATCAATCCAGAATTTCACGCTGATGATAGGACTGAACCCAATACGGTAGAGCGATATCAAAAGTCAAGAGATAAATTAGAGGAGTTTATCACTGCCGGAATCTTCATCAAAGATGAAACGGATTCACTTTACTTGTATCGTCAAACTAAAAATGGACACGCCTTTTTAGGATTGATTGGCGGGGCATCTGTTGAGCAGTATAATTCAGGGCACATTAAAAAACATGAGGCCACTATCACTTCAAGAGAAAAACATTTTTCAGATTATTTGAGTGTTGTGGAATGCAATGCAGAACCAGTCTTACTTTTTCACGAAGAAAACAAAGAGCTCAATAATCTTCTTAATAAATTGTCTCAAGAGCGGCCTGAATATGAATTTTCGTCCACCCAGCAAATCAAACATGAAGTATGGCTAGTTAATTCGCCTGCTGACTTGAAGCAGATTCAAGAAATTTACGCAGGAATAGAGAATGTATATATTGCTGACGGACACCACCGTTGTGCATCTTCTGCGAGATATTCCGAAAAGATAGGTGGAGAATCTAGTGAAATTAGAAATCACTTTTTAGCATATTTCATATCCGAAACCAATATGGATATATTGGATTACAATAGACTAATTCATGACCTGAACGGATTAACAGAAGCTGAATTCATTCATGCTTTAAAAGAAACATTTACATTAACCGAAGTCACTGACCCTGTCTCTTTTAAAAGAACGCAAAAAAAAATATTATTGTATTTAGATCATCATTGGTATAGTATCCACATAGAAGAAGATCAAATAAACGAAGATGACGTTGTCAATAGCTTGGACACAGCAATTTTAACCAATATGATTTTGAACCCTATTCTAGGTGTCAAGGATTTGAAAACTGATAATAGAGTTTCTTTTATTAATGGGGCAAAAGGTTTGGCCGGTATAGAAAATGAAGTAGATCTAGGAAAGGCGATTTGCGGATTTGCCCTTGCTCCTGTTTCTGTGGATCAATTAAAAGCTGTGGCAGACAAAAACGAAATAATGCCTCCTAAATCTACTTGGATAGAACCCAAGCTAAGATCTGGCCTAACTATGTACCCATTAAATAATGATTAAAGAAAACTTAGAATATGTTAATTCTAACGTGCCTGAAGGAGTTACTTTAGTTGCCGTTTCAAAAACGAAACCATTAAAGGCAATTAATGAAGCTTATGCTGAAGGACAAAGAGTATTTGGAGAAAATAAAGTTCAAGAGCTTTTAGAAAAGGAGCCGGCTTTACCAAATGACATTCAATGGCATATGATTGGTCATTTACAATCAAACAAAGTAAAATACATTGCGCCCTTCATCAGTTTAATTCATGGAGTAGATTCTTGGAAACTGCTGAAAGAAATTAATAAGCAAGGCATTAGGAATGACAGATCCATTCCAGTCTTGCTTCAATTTCATATTGCTACAGAAAGTTCTAAATTCGGTTTCAACTTAGAAGAAGTTGAAGATATGCTGAGTACCATTAAACTTTCTGAATTGGAAGGCGTACAATTTAAAGGGGTAATGGGAATGGCTAGCTTCACATCAGACCAACGACAAGTGAGGGAAGAGTTTCACGAATTAAAGCAAATTCACTCGCAACTCAAAGAGAGACACTTCTCAGATGACTTTAGTGTGATCTCAATGGGTATGAGTGGTGATTATGAAATGGCTATTGCCGAAGGAAGCACCATGGTAAGGGTTGGTTCTTCAATTTTTGGTGGTAGATCTTAAGCTTTAAATAAGATTGTAATATTCGCCCCTTCTTCATTCTTGAACTCAGCACTTCCACCAAGTTGTTCTGCCAAAATATTGATCAGTTCGACTCCTAAAGTTTCTTTACTCCCATTAATAAATTCTTCAGGAATACCGGCGCCGTTATCACGAATGAGCAATCTGTAAGTACCTTCTTCTTGAACCTCTAAGGAAATTTCAATCTTCCCAATTTTCAATTCATTGAAAGCGTATTTCACAGCATTTGTAATTGCTTCGTTCAAAATTAATCCAAGAGGAACCGCAACTTCCAGATCAAAAGATAAGTTGGTCTCATTGACTTGAAAATCAATCATAGCATTTTCATCCGTGAATGATTTGATGATTGTCTCAACCAACTCTTCAGCATAAGTGTCAAATTCAATCTTCTTAGCATCATTTCGGCGATAAAGCATTTCATGTACTAAAGACATAGATTGAATACGCCCTTGCGCATCTGTTAATACTTTCTTACCCCTTGCATCTTCCTCAATTCCATGCTGCAGATTTAATAAAGAAGATATAATCTGGAAGTTATTTTTAACACGGTGATGCACTTCTTTAAAGAGAATCTTATTCTCATCAATTGATTCAGATAACTCTACATTAATTCGTTTGTTTCTTCGGTAAGCACTTGAAATCACTAATATTACCAATATCAGGGAAACAATAGAAACAAGGAAGAGCGTATATATCCAAACCTTCTTTTCATTCTCAGCAGCTATTTGTAATTCTAACTTTTCTTTTTCCTGAATATTCTTAAGATTTTGAATTTTATCATTCAATTGAATTTCTTCTTTTTCGAAGAAGTTGATAAACTCATTCACTATTTTTCTATCATTCTTTACATCCAAATCTTTACGATACTTCAAAGTGATTCTGAAATAATCATTCGCCATTTTAAAATCGTTATTCATTTGATAAGCATGGGCTAATTGCTCATAAAGTTCACATTGATCTTTCTTGGTAAAATCTCTGATATAAATATCTTCAAGTGCTGTTAAGAGTTCGACTGCTTCATGAGCATCCTTTTTTGCCAAATAACAAACGGCTCTTTTAAAATTGTTTCTATCCTTCTCAATTTGATTATTGAGAATATCGAACTTTTTATCTGCCTGATCTAAATACTTTAATGCCAAATCATATTTCTTCCTTCCTAAAGCCGCATCTGACAATACTTGAAAGCTATAACCAATTGACCCTTCTTGCCCTAGCATCTTCTTTTGCTCCATACTTGCAACGGCAAGATTCTCTGCCATTTCAAAATCATTCAAACTATAATAGCAAGACCCCATGTTCCCTAAAATTATAGACCTAAGTATTTGGGCATCAAATGAAGTTAATTTCTCTGTTGTTTTCAATGACTTTTTATAACTTCTAATGGCTCCATTGTAATCCTCCAAATTCAAGAGCACCATTCCAATACTGGCATGACAGTATGCCCTATTCATCACCACTTGATCTCTATCCACGATAACATAGATTTCAAAATTCTCGTCAATTATTTTCGCCGCTTTTTTAAATTGAACTAATGCTTGAATATTATCCTCTTTGTACAAGAACATATTTCCTTGATTATATTCAGCTAAGAAAAACTCAAGTGAATCTGGATACTCTCTTAAGATAGAAAGCGATTGATTACCATATACAATTGATGAATCAATTTGTCCCTCATAAAACTCTCCTCTAGTTTTTAACTGAAGAGCCTTACCGTAATAGTAATTAGGTTTCATTTTTTTTGAAAGCGTCAAACAAGAATCCATGTATAATTGAGAGGAATCTAGGTTGGTGCTCTGAAACTGAACAGTGATATCGTGAAGATTCGTAAATTTTCTCACTTCTTCGTTTGAAGAGTTTTGAGAAAACAAATTAACTCCTAATAGCAGAAGGCACGATATGTAAAGGTATTTAATCAATCAAAAAGTTTCTATTCTATACGCCTTATTCCTTGTAAAGATACCACAAGGGGACTATTATTTAATTTATTTTAAGCCATACTCTGGCAAAGGGTTCTATTACTAGCTCAATTGTGTACTTTTGGAGTCCAAATAAAAATTGAAATATTGAAAACTGTAATCATTAAGCCGGCAAAAGACAAGTCAATCGTAAGAAAACATCCTTGGGTATTTTCGGGGGCTATAAAAGCAACTGAAGGAAGTCCGAGAGAAGGAGACTTAGTTGAAGTAAGAGCCAATAAAGGAAGGTTTTTAGGGATTGGACATTATGCTGAAGGCTCAATAGCAGTTAGGATGTTGACCTTTGATGAAAATGAAGCGCTAGATGATCTTTATTTGAATAGAATAACGTCAGCCTATAATCTTAGATTTTCTCTAGGTTTAGCTGATAATAAGGAAACTAATATTTATAGATTAGTTCATGCAGAAGGAGATAATCTTCCGGGTTTAATCATTGATCATTATGCCGGTAACCTTGTTGTTCAATGTCACAGTTTAGGAATGTTCAATGAAATTGACAAGATTAAGAAGGCTTTGTTAGATGTCATGGGCGATAAGGTAAAGAGCATTTACATGAAAAGTGAAGCTACATTGCCTAAAAATAACACTATCTATACTGAAGATCAATACCTGCACGGTGAAGCCGAAATGCCAGTTATAGCTTTAGAGTATGGAAATAAATTTAATATCAATTGGATCACAGGTCAAAAGACAGGTTTTTTTATCGATCAAAGAGAGAACCGTGCTCTTATCGGAAAGTATTCGGCAGGCAAGAAAATGTTGAATACCTTTTGTTATTCAGGAGGATTTTCAATCTACGCTTTGGATAAAGGTGCAGAAGTTGTTCACTCTTTAGATTCTAGTGCGAAAGCGATTGAATTAGTAGATGAAAACGTAAAACTTGGCGGCTTTGAAGGCAAAAGACATGCTTCATTCACTGAGGATACAATGGACTACATAAAGGACTTAAAAGAAGATTACGATATTATCATCTTAGACCCTCCAGCTTTTGCGAAGCACAGAAAAGCAAAACACAATGCCATTCAGGGTTATAAAAGATTGAACGCACATGCTATGAGGCAAATTAAGTCTGGTGGAATCATTATGACTTTCTCTTGTTCTCAGGTAATTGATAAAACGCTATTTACTAACACTATTATTGCGGCGGCAATTGCTGCTGAACGTAAAGTGAGAATAATAGAACAACTTCATCAACCTGCTGATCATCCAATCAATGCTTATCATCCTGAAGGGGAATACCTCAAAGGTTTGGTAGTTCACGTAGAATAGAAATGCTTGAATTAACTTACAAAAAGATATTGTTTGTTGCCATGCCTTTAATGTTTGGAACTTTTGTTCAATCATTAATTGGAATAACAGATGGAGCTTTTGTGAGTAAATTGGGAAACACAGCTTATAATGCTGTGGGAAACGGTAGCATCATATATATCGCTTTGTTTATGCTGTGTAGAGGAATCTCAGACGGAACGCAGATTACCATAGCCAAAAAATTCGGCGAGAATAAAAAGAGTGAAATAGGAGAAGTTCTTTTCAACGCACAGTTCATGCAAGTTCTTCTATCTGGTTTGATATTCTTATCACTAGTTTTTTTGGGAGAAATATTTGTCCATGCAATTTCAGAATCAAAAGATTTGGCAATTGCCATGACTGATTTCTTGAAATTTAGAAGCTGGGGGATATTCTTTGCGGCCTTATATGTAACAATGTGTGCCTTTTATATCGGCCTAGGTAAAACGAGAATTATCATAACGGCAACATTAATACTTGCGGTAGTAAATATATTTCTTGATTACTCACTAATCTTCGGCAACTTTGGTTTTCCTGAGCTAGGAATGGTTGGGGCTCCCCTAGCCTCTTCTATCTCTGAAGCAGCTGCATTTTTCTTTCTGCTTTTCTACGCTCTGAAAATGCCAAAGTATCGAGAGTTCAATTACAATTTAAAACTAAAAGTTGAAAAGCTTATCAGCAAGCCACTCTTCAAACTTTCATCTCCTTTAATGCTTCAGGGCTTTGTTGCTCTATTCACTTGGCTCATCTTCTTTAGTTTGCTTGAACATTTGGGGGCTGATAATTTAGAGGTCGCACACAACATCAGATATATGTACTTCTTAGCTTTCGTTCCAATTTTCGGTTTCGGTGCAGCTACCAGAACATTTGTATCAAACCTTGTTGGACGGAATGAGCGTCATCTAATTCCTCGTATCCAAAAACGCATTGCATTACTCTCTGGCATTTCTATTCTGGTAATTTTTCATGGTGGTTTTTTATATCCAGAATTTATGATCAGTATCGTAGAACATAACCCAGATATAACACCAGAGATTCTTCAAAATAGTGCAGACGCATTGCGTTTTGTTTCAGGTTCAATAATACTTTATGCGGTAATGGTAGTGCCATTTAATTCTGTTGCTGCCTTAGGAAAAACCAAGTTAACTTTCGGAATTGAAGTCTTGGCTATCATATTTTATCTTATCGGTTGTTACTTATTCATTGTTAAATGGCAATGGAACATAATAGATGTCTGGTGGGTTGAATACATCTATTTTGGCGTTATTGGAGCAGCGAGCATAACCTACTTATACTTCAACAGGTTAAAATTAGGACTTGTTATACCCAATTGAGTCGCTGATATTCAATTATTGATATATTTGCTCTGCAAAACTTTTTACCATGGAAGACCAGAATGAAGATTTATA
>JBLFXO010000090.1:0-11659 GCA_047609865.1 Arenicella sp. | reverse complement strand
TCAGTAGAATTTACAGAAGATGTATTAGTGAACTCAACTATGCTTTGATTTAAGTTATAAGTGAAACTCGCTTGACAATCTGGGCAGCTCTCCAAACATGCTCCGTAAAGAATCCCAGTCGGTATCCATAGAGTGACATTTGAGAAGGTTCCCATTATGGTATAAACTCCTCCTGTAGTATCAACTGAAAAACCAGTACCAGCATAAGGGAAAACAGTTCCAAACACATTAACAGTATCTCCGTCAACAATTACTTTCTCAGCATAAGCGTCAATCGTTAAGACCTTACAAGCAGATGATGCGGCAGAAGCGTCAAAGCCCAAATAACCGTGAAATCCAACTTCATTTGAGTTGACATATAAGAAACTTGTTGATTGAAAGTATCCGTTTGGTGCACTTGCCAATGTCTTGATGATGCTCAATTCTCCGTTTGTTGCCAATGTAGCCCCTGCAGGATATGAACTGTCATTATTGTAGTTAGCCACATCATCTGTAAATAAAGAAGTATTTAAGCATCCTGTTGTAGGTGCAGATGCACAAGCATCTAAACATACCGAAGTCAATAAGCCTGTCTGCAACCATATAGTTACTTCATCAAACTCTCCACTTACAACATAACTTCCGGCAGATACTGTATCAACCGTAAAACCACTCCCAACGTATGGAAAAGTTGCACCAAACGTAACAAGGGTGTCTCCATCTACAATAATCTCTTCAGGAAAATCACTAAAAGTTAGCTCTCTACAAGTATAAGCGGCATCTGATACATCAAAAGTCAAAAATCCATGATGCATAACTTCTGTTGCATTGATACTGGTAAAACTAGTTTGGTCAAAATCACCCCCCCACATACCAGTCATTGTTTTAATGACTTTTAGATCGCCTGCAGAAGTCAATACGGATCCAATTGGATAAATAACATCACTGTTATAATCAGCAACTGAAGCTGTGAAAGAGCTAGCGTCTATACAGCCCGGAGCCGGAGGGGTAGGACAACTCTCTAGACAAACTGAATAAAACATTCCTGTTGGGATCCAAATAGTTGCTTGGTTAAAAGCGCCATTGATAATATAATTACCAGCAGAAACAGTGTCAAGGGTAAAGCCACTTCCAGCATAAGGCAAGGGTTCTGTAATGATTTGGATTGTGTCGCCATCTACAATTATTCTTTCAGCAAAAGCATTAAAGCTTAAAACCCGGCATGGATAAGAAGCGGCTGAAACATCAAAAGTTAAAAATCCATGATGACCTATATCAGAAGGATTGATGTAGAAAATAGTCGTTTGATCAAAATTCCCTGCCCATGTCCCTGACATTGTTTTAATAACCTTCAAATCTCCGCTTGAAGCAAGAGTGGAGCCGACTGGGTAAATAACATCATTGTTATAGTCGGATACTGTTCCGGTAAAATCTGCTGGTGTTACACAATCAGCTCCGAATGAGAAGTTGAAAATTGTGCTTAGAAGCATCATCATCAACAGTATTTTTTTACTTATAGTTTTCATAATATTATCGTTGTTTATATAGACTACAAACCACTTTAGAAAAAGTAACCCCTACTTAGCCTTTTTTTCAAAACTTATATCGTAGCCTAGAAAAACCTCAAACAATTGCACGTTTGTCTTTATGCTTTTGTAGGAAGGTGTAAAATATGATAAGTTAATATCTAATGAAGAATTTTTGATTTTAATATTGTCTAGACCGGCAAAAAAGTAAAAGCCGTTCTTGTTTTCAAAGCTCATTCCGAATGAAAATTTCTCCTTCAATTGACATTGCAAACCAAGCGTTCCGCCGAGCCCTGAATAGGCTGAGGTCGTTTTCTTACTCATCCTAATGACCAGGCTCGGAATCAAATTAACGTTTTCACCTAGTACAAAGCTGTGTTTTACTAATAGGTTTAGATGCCTTCCTAGAATTATGGGTTGATCTATTGGTTGGATACTTGAATTGGTAATTTGATTGAATGTCAAACCTACTTCAGTCTCCTTGCTATAAAGACTCAATCTCAGTCCACCATCAAAGGCAAAATTCGAATATCCTCCTGTTACAGAATTCGCTTCAACTGAAAAATTATAGAAACCGGTAGATACACCTGCGGCAAATTTGAAATCATCTGAAACCTTGAGATGGAATCCATAATTTAAATACGCTCTGTTTCTTCTGATGATGAATCCCTCTCTATCATTCACAAATTGAAGACCAATAGAATGGTGATGATTGGCAGATTTATCTTTCAGTTTATACTGAGCAGAAAAGATGGAGGTATTGATTCCTCCGAAATTATTGTTGTTTCTTCTATGACCTAAGAGCAACTTCAAGTCTTGATCTTCATCAAACTTAAGTGAATTGACTTGTGGGTCATTAAAATACTGTCCGTAGTATATAGGTAATTCATATACCGCGTTTTGGGCAAAAGCGCCAGTGAAGCTCGAAAATAATACAAAAAGTAATCCTAGGGTTCTTAACATTTCACTTGTATTACAAACTCATATTTAAAAAGTAACCCCTAAGGGTCAAATTATTTTTTTTAGTTGAATTTAAATGGGTTGGATTACCCTCCGAATTCTTGCATAGTTCTTAAATAAGAACTTTCAAAGAACGAGAAGGTTATTGAATTTTCTTAATCGTCATTTCAACAAGTCGGGCCTCTTTTTCATGACGTTCTTCTTAACTTTTTTAGCAGCTTTTGAAGTAGAAAGAGTTTCAACCGAAAAGTTATTTCCAGAATCACTAATAGCCAAAGACATCTTCTGCTTCACAAATATCAATTCTTTTTTTGTCTTTGGAACGCTAACTTTTGCCGTGTGAGTTTTTGAAGTTCCATCAGCTGTTATAAGAAAAAGGTATTTCTCATTGTAATCCAGTTTAATATAATTTGCTCCTGGTTTTAAATCAAAGTTTCCAAAGTTCTTCGTTTTTTCAATGTTCTTCACCTCAAGTTTAGCCTCCTTCTTCCCTTTCGAAGATTTGATTTTAAAGTTGATTTCAAAAATAACTTCGCTATTTGAAGATCCTTGACTTTGACCGTTTAAACAAAAAATAAGAAGTGCAGATAAGATTATGAATTTCATTGTTTACAATTTTGAGTTTTAAAGATATCAGATTAGTTTTGAAATGTTTATCATTCTTTTATTAAATCTACATACAAAGATCTCCTTCAGAATAAATTGAGACACATGAACCACAATTATTTATTATCCGATCATTCAAATCTCTGATCAAAGTAATCGTTCTTTCAAACTCCCAATGATCCCCTCCGAAATCGGCAATAAGGTTAAAATCATAGACTCCTTCTTTAACATCCTGGCCATTATATGTTCCATCCCAAACTTCATATGGATCATCTGCTTGAAAGAGAACCTTGGAACCGCTTTTAATTTCTGAATAGAAGGATTCGTACGGACCTCCATAAAGTGATTCAAACAAATCATTTACCCCATCCCCGTTAGGAGTGAATACATTAGGGTAATTTAGACTAACGGTGTCATTAATTAAAAATAAAGGATCTGAATTACATCCATTCATTCTAACGTTCCTTTTTGTACAAGCCATTAAAAATATGATGACAAAAGAACAAAAAACATAACGAATTAACTTGGCTTCCATGTGCTCAATTTACCTAATCTCTTCTCTTCCATCACTATGCAAAGCAAACCGGCCTTTATCCCTTGGATGAGCGACTTCTGTTTCTGCCCACGGCCATCCCCCGAATTGAGTTTTGCCATACTCTTTCATGGTTTCCCTAATTTCTTCTTGGGTATTCATGACAAACGGACCATGCTGTACAACTGGTTCGCCTATCGGTTTGCCTTCAAGAATTAGAAAATAAGCTTCTTCATTTCCATTTTGGATTGTAACGTCTTCACCGGCTAAAAGCTCGATTAAAGAGTTTGACTGTATTGTTTGACCATCTATTTCAATATTCCCTCCTTTGTAAAAGAAAACTGAACGATTAGCATCACTGCTAGTTTTAGGTAATGTCCATGCTGAATCGGCATCCATTTTCACAGTGTATACTCCTACTGAATTATTTGAATCAGCTGCCCAAGAATTTGGCGTGGGAGATGGAGCGTTAGTCTCATTTATATGACCAGCAATAACTTGAATTGAAGTTGTTTTATCAGCATCATCTTTATGATTGATTGTTGGAATATCGTCATTCCACAGCATCTTGAAATGTGGATCCACCATTTTTGAAGCCTTCGGTAGATTTAACCAAACTTGAAATATCTCTAATGGATTTCCTTTGTCTTCATGCACTAATGGAAACATTTCAGAGTGCTGAATGCCCTTACCAGCGGTCATCCATTGCACATCTCCATCCATAAACCTTCCAGCAGCTCCTAAGGAGTCTGTATGATCCACAACCCCCTCTTTGTTAATGGTAATAGTTTCAAAGCCTCTGTGTGGATGAAACGGAAAACCAGGCATGTTGCTGCCATGATACATTCTCCATCCATCTTTTATTGTAAAGTCTTGTCCAATATTTCTTCCTCTAAGTTCTTCAAAGTCAACTCCCATTTTTGAATTTCCTTTTGGATATTCGTCTCTGTGGTAAGCACAAAACAAGAATGGATCTTGCGTTCTCCAAGGGAACCCTAGTGGTTCAATGTTTAATATTTTGCTCATTTCTTCAATAACTTATAAGTCCAAAAGGACTTTATTAACCTCTTATAAACTCATATGAGATCCATCACAGTAAGGAGGATTCTTTGTTTGCTTACAGGCGCAAATAGCGGCAGTTTTGGTTTCCTCTGCCTTAAATATTGTAGGTGTAAACTCACTGCCGGCATGGGCTCCAGTGCAGAATGACTTGTTTTCAGATTCACCGCATGCGCACCATGCATAACTCTTACCTTCTTCTAATTGTTCCATTTGCGGAGCTTTGCCCGCTATTTTTGCATTACTCATAGGTATTGATTTTTAGTTTGAACAAAGATGAGAACTTATAAGTTGCTATGCATTCATGTAGATTAACAAATGAAGCAAATGCTATTTTTTTCTAGCCATCTCTCCACGCATTGTGCTCAAAGCTTGCGGGGTAATTCCAAGATAAGAAGCTATCATACGTTGTGGGATGCGATTAGGTAATTCGGGATAAGTATCTAAAAAATAATTGTACCGCTCTATCGCAGGTGATCCCATTAACAGGAGAACTCTGCGTTGCAACTTTCCCATTCGTCTGTATAGAAGCTGAGCATTTTCAACCATCTTCTCTTTTGGTAAATCTGCTTTAAAAAGACTGTCCTTATTAAAGCTTATAACTTCTGCATCTTCTAAACAATCTATAAAAAGCTGGACCGGTTCATTAAACTCCAAAGCCTCCACATCTGCGATTATCCAGTTTTCTGGTGCGAACATGAAAATATGCTCCTTGCCTTTGCTATCAATGATATAACTTCTTAAAAGTCCTTTACTCACATAAAAAGTGGATGAATTTGAATCGCCTGCCCTCTGAAGTATGTCACCTTTTTTGAATTCCTTGACCTTTGCTTCAACATCAATGTTTAATATTTCGGATAGCTTTTTCATTTCTCTTTTTTCGATACTCTAAAGATCCCTTTCCAAATCTCCTTTACCGAATGAACATTGAGAGGAAACTCCATTAGCACATGAAGATAGCTTAAGAATAACAGAATTAAAAAGCCGATAAGATAATTGTAGAAGTAGATAGATATGGATACTACCCAAATAGCAAGAATGAGTATTAGCTTCTTTTTAGAGATGATTTTATGCCATCCGATAACAGTCGTTTTTGAGAACCAATTGAGGTAATGGTAAGTATAGGCAAAGGCAATAAATATTTGAATTCTAATTCCTATTTCAGATACCATTTCATAGCCAGGATTCTTTTGAAACTCCCCAGTTATCCAACCAATTGACCAATTGATGTTATACAACTTAGAGGTATTAAAAGACTCACTGAAATAACTATCGACATGGTAACCCCTTGGTTCAATCGGTAAGTAATAAATGATAATAGGGACAATTAACATTAACAAAACTGTAGCATATCCAACGGAGCTCTTGTTCTTCATGGCGCCATACAGCATGAAAAGAATAGTAAAGAGAAACACGTGAACAATAGTAGGTAATAAGCCTCCAATTATGACAGCAAACAACATGAAGTCTTCTAAAAAGAGCCCGAATGTAAAGGCAATAACTACCGAAAGTAGAATCACTTTCCAGTTCTTGGTAAATACCAATGTCACAGCAACTACCACAGATGTTAAGGCAAAGGATGCAGCAGCAGATCTAACGTGATAGAGCCAATGTGTTTTGTCTGCAACATCTTTCAACGAGGCCAATTCCCATACCATGTAGGGAATAGCAATTATTGCAGTTAAGAAGACTAACAGCCATGCATGATTCTTTTGTTTGATGAAATACCCCTTTTTATCCAACCAATTTATCTCAGTGATGTAATGTAGGGGGCCAAGAATGGCATAAGCCAAAATGAATAATTCAAAGGGGAAATAAATGGCGGCAATCAAGGATACTCCAATTAAGAAGAAGTTAAAAGTATCCAATTGAACCGCTTTACTTGCCATTCAATAAATATAAGGAAACGTTTGGAATAATTTCAAGCCCCCCTCCCAAATTACCCTGCATCACAGAATTGAATTAAGAAGATGGGTTATCAGTAAAAAAGTTTTCTGATACCAATAAAAACAAAAATCATTACGGTATACACTAAGAAGAAGGGGAGAATAATCTCTTTTAAACCTGACACAAGAAAAACCGCAATGAGGAGCAATTGAAATCCTAACCCAAAAGTAGACACACTCGTCATCAGCCATTTGGGCAACACTTTACCTTTGCCTGCATTGCTATCTAAGAGATAAATGGTTTTATCAAAAGCACCATAAAAAAGCGTGTATAAACCGAAAAAAATATTGACGTGCTTTTGTTTTTCACCTTTTAAGGCTTTTGGGGTTTTGTTTTCAAAAATGCGACTAGTCGTATCACCTTCAAATTTATTTCTTAAAATAACATAATAGTAATTGTACAATGTCCCTTGCAATTGCAAGCCAAAAAATGCCGCAATACAAATCCAGATGTTGGTATCAGTAATATACCAGATAGAAATAAAAAACAAAGCATTTAGGATGATGTCTGATACAGAATCAAAATAACGGCCAACATATGAAGGCTGTCGTTTCACTCGTGCTAATTCACCATCAGCCGCATCCAAAATAGATTTGAAAATTAAAAAGAATGCAGCGAGCCAATAATTACCAAGAATAATAAAATAGATAGCAATGAAGCCAGATATAATAAAACCAATGGTAAGATGAATAGCAGTGAAACTAGTATTCTTTAATGAATTTGCAATCAGCCTAGCTATTGGTCTTCCGTAATCTGAAAGATCAATAAACTTATGCTCTTTTGGTAATTTGGACATTAGATGTCATTGAAATCTGTATTTTGGAATATACCATCACTAGATTAATTCAAAGAAAATGCTAATCCAATTTCATTGAGATATAATTCAAGAATTCTTGCTTTACGTCTGCATCTTGAAATTTACCTCCAAACTCACCCGTTATGGTAGAGCTTTGAATATCCTTAATTCCTCTAGAATTCACACAAAGGTGTTTAGCATCAATCACACAAGCCACGTCATCAGTTCCAAGGAACTTTTGCAAGTGTTTCACCACCTGAATGGTCATACGCTCTTGTACTTGCGGTCTTTTTGCATAATAATCAACCAAACGATTCATTTTTGAGAGTCCAATTACGTTACCGTTTGAGAAATAAGCAACATGTGCTTTTCCTACAATTGGCAAAAAGTGATGCTCACATGTTGAATAGACAGTAATGTCTTTCTCAACCAACATCTCAGTGTAATTGTACTTGTTTTCAAAATTTGAATTCTTGGGTGCATTCAGCGGATTCAATCCTCCAAAAATTTCTTTTACATATGCTTTTGCAACTCTCTTGGGCGTGCCCTTTAAGCTGTCATCAGTTAAATCAAGTCCGAGTGCATCCATTATTTCTCTGAATTTCTCTTCAATCACTGACATTTTCTCTTCGTCCGTTTTGTCAAATGCGTCCTTACGCATAGGTGTTTCAGAAGACGAGAAAGGGTGTAAATCCCCATCTTGTTCAATGTCCATTTCGGCAATATCTTTAATTAATATGTCTTTCATTATCTACTGCGAATTTAGTATTATCTAGCATTAATAACAATCTAAATTAATATTTGTTCAAACATCTATATAAGATTTTAGACGAATGACCGTATCTTATATTACATATCTATCTAAAATTCTACATTTGTGATATGTCAACTGACTTCAAAAACAAACTTTATCAAGCTTGCACAGACTTAGCAGATGAGCGCGTAAATGCTATCAAAAAAGCAATTCAGAATGCCCAAGACGCTTCAAACAATGAGACTCAGTCAACTGCTGGGGATAAGCATGACACGGCTCGCGCAATGGCTCAATTGGATGTTGAGCAGAAATCAAAACAATTGGCTGAAGCTAAAAAATTAAAAATGGGTTTAGCTCAATTCAGTGCTGAGAGTGGTAAAAAAGAAGTTGGATTAGGAAGTTTGGTGACTACATCAGCAGCCAAATATTATATTTCGATTAGCGTTGGTAAAATTCAAGTGGAAGATGAAATGGTTTATGCTATTTCACCAGTTAGTCCAATAGCACTCGCTATGAGGGAGAGAAAATCTGGAGAATCATTTAATTTTAATGGAAAAGAATTTGAGATAATTGGGATAGATTAGACCACCACCTCCCCACTAGCTCTTCGCAGCGCGGTACTCCTCCTTTTCTGGAGGAGAGATTGCTTCGCAATTATTAAAATGGTTAAGGACACTGATGCTCACGAAGTGCCGAAATAGTTCTACAAATCCAACTTATCTGCCTGATCTCGTACAAACTCTTTAATGTCAGAATCTGCCATTGGAATTTTACCCAAACACCTAACACCTGTCGTTTTAAGAATAATCGCTTCTGTCTCAGGATTTGAATCACCATTGAAAATGATTCCCGTTATTTTGATATTCCTGCTTTTCAGTAATTCAATACTCATTAAAGTGTGATTAATTGATCCTAGGTAATTCTTTGAAATCAGAATGGTCTCGTCTGCCACAACAGGAATCAAATCAACAATCATATCCCCCTTCTCATTCAAAGGAACCATCAATCCTCCTGCTCCCTCTATCACTAGGATGTTGTCAGTTTTCGGTGCCTCAAAATCAGAAATATTCATTTCCATTCCGTCAATTTTAGCAGCGGCATGTGGAGACATAGGCTCTGATAAAAGAAATCTTTCAGTATGGAATTCTGAGCGATCATTTGAGATAAAATCTCTAACCCATAAGGAGTCTAAGTCATCCAATTCTCCCGCCTGAACAGGTTTCCAATAATCTGCTTTTAAGGCCTCGACAACAATGGCAGAGCAAAAAGTTTTACCAACTTCTGTTCCTATTCCTGATATAAAAATTCTTCTAGTCATTAATCAAATGTGATAATGCAATTATCTCTTTCTCTGAATTAAACGAATGTAGACAAATCCTGAGTCTTTCTTCTCCTTTAGGTACGGTTGGTGAAAGAATTGCTTTGACGGCAAAACCACCATCCTGAATTTTCTGTGCTAAGTCTTTCACTTCTGAATTTCCAGGAACGACAATGGATTGAATTGACGATTTACTCAGAATTAAATCATACTTCCCTTCATTAATGGAAGAGGTAAATAAAGCAATGTTTCGCTCTAATTTATAGCGTTCTGCGCTCATTTCAGCCACAGTCTCCACTGCTTCATGAATACGCTCTTGTGCATGAGGTGAAAGGGCAGTGGTATAAATCAACGAGCGTGCAAAGTTTAATAAATAAGTGTGTAAATCATTTGGCCCTAAGACCACAGCTCCATGACTTCCATAGGCTTTACCGAAGGTGACAATCTTTGAAAAGATGAGTTCGTCTAGCCCTAACTCCGTTACCAAGCCTTCACCTTTATCTCCAAAAACGCCTCCAGAATGTGCTTCATCTACCACTAAATATGCCGTATTTTCTTTACAGACTTCAACAATTTCCTTTAGTAGCGCTTGATCACCATCCATAGAATAGATACTTTCTACAACTACATAAATATTGCCCACAGCTCTTAAAAGTTTTTGCTTTAAAGAATCAAGGTCATTGTGCTTAAATGAATAAGAATTCGCCAAACTCATTCTGATTCCATCTCTAATAGAAGCGTGTACTAAGGCATCAAATATGACGGTATCACCTTTAAGAGGAACTGATGAGAAGAAACCAAGATTGGCGTCATATCCAGAATTAAAAAGTAAGGCCGATTCCTGTTTAAAGAATACTGCCAAGTCCTTTTCTATTTGCTCTGTTCTGTCTGAATTACCTGAAATTAATCGAGAACCGGTTGAGCCTGATGGAGCATCCGTATCAAAAACTAAAGCAGCAACACCTAAATAGTCATTCGAGAAAAAGTCGACCTTTCCATCTTGTTGCATTAGACTGCGCAAGGCATTATTCTCTTTACGTTCCGTGATTTTCTTGGATAAGGACAAAGGGAATCTTTTCATAAATGATAGGTTAATTCCCTCTTTGTTAAACCTGAAAATTTGTTGTCCTCGTTATACTTTTCTCTTCGTATCCAATTCCCTTTCTCGTCATAGATATATTTAAAGTATGATTGTCTAACATGTCCCCCGTAGATATTATATGAATAGTGATATACTTCATCTCCTTTTTCGTTGTACCCACTAATAATCTTGAATTCGAGAGTACTATCCGCATTATAAGTTTCAAAACCAGAAACACTGTCTAATTCAAGTTTTGACTCAACTTCATAAACAAAAAGGGTAAACTTATCAAATCTTTCACCTCTGAAACTTATGCTTTTAACTTTTCTTCCGTCTTCATCAAATGAATACACAGACCTTGAATGAACTCTAGGTGTAATCCCGACAGCCCGTCTTCCAATTTCCGTCCCGTCTAAATCAAAATAAATTGTCAAAGTTTTTTTCAGTTCTTTCAGATTTCCATAATCCTTAATTACAGTTGAATCTTTGAAGTAAGTTGTGATAGTCCGCTCATACAATTTCGGTTCACCCTTGTTAACATCAAATCGCGCGTGTTCTATTATCCGCCCACTTTTGTCAAACTTACTTGAGGTTTTTCCAACCAATTCTTTATAACTGTATTCAGTTCCTTCTCCTTTCAAGTGGTTTCTAGAATAAACATGTTTATTAGTCCATGAAGGAACATCCGAACTATCATTTATAGATAAGTCTTTCTCTGATATCTGAAATTCTAATTTATCAAACTCTCTAATGAATGACCTTTTTATGCTAATAGTGTCCTGAGAAAAAGTGTTGATCTTTGCTTTGGCTACTCCATTTTTAAAACCATAATAACCTAAGTCAGTATCCTCATTATATTGAGCAATTGAAAAAAAAGGAAACAGAATAAATAGTATGGCCAGAGACTTAGTCACTTACTCAACTGTTACTTTTCTTGGCTGAAATCCAGTTTTAACTTCTTCTTTTGCTTTGACTCTAGCTTCTTTTTCTGCTCGAACTTTCTTAGCCTTCTCTACTTTTTCATCCACCTTTGTCTCAGGTTGTTCACCATCTTGAAAAGGTTCTTTTGAAGTTAAGCCGAGAATGTTAAACAAAGCTTTA
>JBLFXO010000089.1:0-11683 GCA_047609865.1 Arenicella sp. | reverse complement strand
CTGGAATCCAGAATCCAAAGCTTCCAATAAATTCACTATTGCTGCGGCAAGTGTTTTATTTGGTATGTCGCAATTAGTTGTTTCCAATTCACTGGCTCAAACTTCTGATACGACAATGAATATCAACCATTCTAAGATTGATCCGATCACGAATAGTCCAGCACAACACACTGCAACTATCCGAGGAAGAATAATTGATAGGGAAACAGCAGAACCAATTCCATATGCTCAACTCATAATTGTAGGTACAAGAAATGCAGCCATGAGTGACATAAATGGAGTTTTTCAAATAAGAATTCCTTTCGGATTTGGAAGAGAAATTGACATTGAGGCATCATACTTAGGATACAATAACTCAAGAATTGAAGGAATCAAAATTCAACCAAATAAAATAACAATTATTGACATTGAAATGTCTTTATTAACTCAACTCAGTTATTTCGAGGTGAAAGCACCTTCCAAAAGAGAAGAGCGAAAAAATAAACGCACCGCCCGAAAAGTAAAACGTAAAAGCAGACAATAATTAATTTTCTATCTTGTAATTATGGATAGAAAAGAATTTATCAAGAAGGTTGGGCTGGGCTCAGTTTCCTTCGCATTAGTCGCTTGTGGAACAAGTCAAATGTTGGGTGAAGCCGAAGATTGCAAGCTTACTCACGTAGATGACAGAGGTCCATTCTATTTCAAAGGGAGCTCTCAAACGTTAAATCTCAATTACACAAAATTGCCAGGAGAGCCAATGATGGTGAGTGGAACTGTTTTTAGTGGAGAGAGTTCTATAACTCCATTGGCTGGTGTTAAAATTGACATCTGGCATTGCGACTCAGCAGGGAATTATCATCCAAATGATGGCGGGAAAATTACATCTTCAAACACAAAAGAAATGGCCTTACGTGGATTTGTAATTACAGATGCTAGAGGAAAATACTCCTTCAAAAGTATCTTCCCAGGTTTCTATGCGAGAAGATCAAGACACATTCATTATATCCTCTCAGCACCCGGACATCAAGAGTTAACGACTCAAAACTATTTTCAAGGAGATGATAGAATTCCGCATGATACTCTTTCCCAATCAGCAGGAGATTGCAGAATAATTCATTTCAAGAAAAACAATGAGGGTGCTTATACAGGGACCATGAATTTTAATCTAGAGACGAAATAACAAACTACATCTTCACTAATCGTTGCCTGTATTCTTTTATTTGAAGGATGTAAACACCACTTTGAATAGCTCTCATATCTACTTTGAAATTTGAATTGAGTTTACCTTCTTGAATCAAAGCACCTTTAACATCATAGATGTAATAGGTATCATTAGCATTTAAACTATTTGACTGTACATTTAACCAATCTGTCACTGGCATAGGATACAATTTAATTGTTGCCGACATTTCTCCGAATCCAATCGTAGAAATCGAGATACACTCCGAAGTATCAGAACAAGAATTTAAAGTAACGATCACGGCATAGGAACCATTATTGGTCGGACTGAATGTCTGATTAGTTTCACCAGTAATATCGGCATAACCAATACTACAATCTACCCATTGATAATCAGCTGATGCTTGATCAGCAGTTAAAACATTATTGTTTTCACTGACTCCGATATTTGGATTTGGCTCAACCGTAATATTCGTAGTTACTGTGCTGTCACAGCCCTCAACTGAAAACAAATTTGAAACGTGGCTTTCATCAGTTACGATATTTGAAGACGTTGTTCCATCAGGATAAGTATAATCCTCATTCATGCAAATTGATACATCTTCAGAAACCGAATAATCTGAAATAATGGTCACGTTTGTAATTACTGTTGAATCGCAGCCATCAATTGAGAATAAGTTAGAGGTGTGACTTTCATCAACCAAAATATTTAGAGAAACTGTTCCATCAGGATAAGTATAATCTTCTCCTATACAAATCGAGACATCTTCACTTTCAGAATATAAAGGCAATACAATTACATTGGTAGTGATGATTGAATCACATCCATCAATAGACGTTAGGTTACTTATATGACTAGCATCAACGGTTAAAGACTCTGAAAATCCATCAGGATAAGTTATTGATGATCCAAAACAGATCTCTTCATCTTCAGAAAGTATGTATACCAAATTCACAGTGACATTTACCGTTTCCGTTGCACTTTGACATCCGTTCAAGGTATACGTTACATCATATGCAGTGCTCAAAGAAGGAGTTACCGAGATTGCTGCCGTGCTTTCACCACTTGTAAGCCAGTTATGTATTCCTCCACTCAAATCAGGAGTAGCTGCAATCATGGCTACCTCTCCTTCACAAATGATAGCATCAATCATTGTTAAGGTAGGAATAGGATTTACAGTAACAGTTGCGTTCTCAATAGCAGAAAGACATCCATTCAAATCATATTGAACAGTATAAGTACTCGTTGTTATTGGGCTCACAGATATTGAGGCAGTTGTTTCACCAGTAGGTTGCCAATCAAAATCTCCACCTCCAGTTGAAGGCGTTGCAAGCAATGTAGCCGCGTCACCTTCACAAATAGTTTCATCTGAAACGATCAGCGTTGGAACGGCCGTTACTGTGATATCAACCGTTGTGATATCACAACCATTTACATTACAAGCTTCTAATTGAACGGTATACGCCCCAGCAGCTGCAAAACAAACAGAGCCAGGATCTTCATCTGTAGAGGTCAAAATTGAACCTCCAGGAAAATCCCAAGTCCAAGCATCCGGATTATTAATGCTCATGTCGGCAAATGTGATACATTCACCCTCACAAATTGACGTGGATGAAGCAGATATCCCTGCCGTTGGAGGGTTGATAGCTGGTTCAAACCACTGTGCGATATAATTCATTGGATTCCCTTCAGCTTGAGTGTAAGCACCACCGGCAAAAAAGATATCATTCCAAACCATAGCAGATTTCACATATTCATCAATTCCTGAAGCATCAAACCCTAAGCCCATGGCCGACCATGTTCCTGCAATCGGATTCCATTTTGCAATTTTGTTTGCAGGAGTTCCTCCGGCATCTGTGAAATATCCGCCAGCAATCAAGTTACCGTTGTACTCATGAATTGCCCTACAATATTCATTTAATCCTGTCCCTAAAGGAAACCAATTTGAACCGTCATACATGGCGATTCCGCTCATATTAAAATCTTGCACCAGCGCATCTCCATCAATAAGTTCAGGAAATTCTCCGCCCATGTAGAGGTTACCATCATTTGGATTCACATATAAAACTCTCACCGATTCGTTCACGCCACCAACCAGGTCTACACCAGAATTTCCGCCTTCCCAAACTTGATTAACGTCATCCCATTTAACCAAACCATCACATGCCGTGCATCCGTCTACATTATTGAAATCTCCACCAACCCAAAGGTCTCCTTCAAACTCAGTCATACAGCGAATGTCATTTCCAAATGAAGCTTGAGTGCCGAGACCTACAAAAGTAGATGAGAGCTCATCCCAACGAGCTACTCGTGAAATAGGAACGCCATTTGCCTCAGTAAAATCACCTGCAATTATCAATTCACCATTCCAAACGGTACATGTTAAAACATCATTATTAAAACCTTGATCAAGTGCTGTCCATGAAACTCCATCCCAAACTGCAACGCCATTACAACCAACGCAAGGTTGAAAAACGTTCCAGAAATCTCCTATTACAACAAGTTTTCCTTGCCAAACACATCCAGCTCTAGCTACAATCCCTACACCACCGCCTAGACAATTCCATGAAGTTCCATCCCAAGTAGAAACTCTTTGACATGGACTATTATAAGATCCTAAATTGACCAATTTCCCGTCCCAAACCAGCATTCCGTGGCTAGAATTATTTGAGCCACCTCCGACATCTTGCCAGTTTTGAGAATAGGCTATTGAACTAAATAATAGCATTGAAAATATGAGAAGTTTCTTCATTACTTAAACCGTTTAATTAAAGACGGTTTCAATTTTGAAAGGTTGTAGGAAAACAAAAAAAGGCCGAACCTAAGTTCAGCCAATTTTAGATTTGTATTTAGGGTTTACTTATCTCTTATTTAAAACAATTACTTTTTTTGCATCACCATCATAAGATGAAACAGATTCAAATAGCAAGAAGTTATGGGCTGTCTGTATCAATTTATAGTAATCATATCCTATTCCACAGCTTAAAAAAGGGATTCCTAACAGTAAGTCACCATCAGCGATTTGTTCTGCTTGTGCTCCCCAAAGAAGACTATTCTCGTCAGAATGAACGTCTAATGTCAATGCCATTAGGTCATCCAAACCCAAGTCATCTCCAAAATTATTCAAGTTAGTTTGAGCTTTATCTAAATACCAAACTTCGCCCTTATGAGCGATTTCAACAGTTGCATCTTTTACTTCTTGAGCAAAAGAATTACATCCGATAAATAAAGTAAGTGCGATAATTATTGATTTCAGGTTTTTCATATGTCTTTGTTTGATGTAAATACATATACAAGGGACGTGCCAAAATTGATTATTCAATTACAAGTTTAAGTTGTTCGCTTTTGAAGTCATTGAAAAGGCGTAATATATATAAGGTCTTCATTTGAGTGTTGGCTTAATCAAATATAAGACTAATTAAAGTGCTGATTCCGAATAGGCTTCAAACACCAATGTCGTTGCTTTTAACATTTTTTAAAATTTAAGTTGATACGTTTTGGCATGTTATTCGTTCTACAAGAAACACAACTACAAAAACCAGCAATATGAGCAAAGCGACAATCAAAACATTTATAACCGGAGCGGCAGGTGCTGCATTAGGAGTAGCACTAACAATCAACATGGTTCAACCAAGAAATCAAGATAAAGTCAATTATCCAAATCAAGAATTAAATGAAGTACAATCATCTTCTATTTTCAATGTGGCTTTAGATGATGACGACTTAAAACAAACTTCATCTTCTGGCATACACACTGATCTAACTTTTGCGGCTGAGAAAACGGTAGAATCTGTAGTGCATATTCAAACGCATTTTGTTACTGAAGAAGTGACATTTGACCCTTTTCTAAAATTATTTTACGGTGAAGACGGATACAAAAAAAGACAAAGACATGGTCAAGCATCTGGCTCTGGCGTTGTGATTTCACCAGAAGGATATATTGTGACAAACAATCATGTGGTGCAGGATGCTCAAGAATTGAATGTGACTATCGGCCAAAAGCTCTATGAAGCAAAAATCATTGGTACAGATCCTTCAACAGATATTGCAGTTATAAAAATAGAAGGGCATGGTTTGCCATATTCTGAGTTTGGAGATTCAGATGATTTAAAACTGGGTGAATGGGTACTTGCTGTTGGCAACCCAATGAACTTACAGTCTACCGTAACGGCCGGAATCATATCTGCAAAAAACAGAAATATCGATTTGTTGACATCAAACTACAACCCAGAAGAAAACATTTTCCCAGTTGAATCCTTCATCCAGACAGATGCCGCAGTGAATCCTGGAAATTCAGGTGGAGCTTTGGTTAATGCGGATGGTGAATTGATCGGAATCAATACAGCTATCTCTTCAGGGACCGGCTATTACACAGGTTATTCGTTTGCCGTGCCATCAAACATTGTGAAGAAGGTGGCTTATGATTTAATTAAACATGGCGAAGTAAAGCGCGTTCAATTAGGCATCAATATCATGGATAACAACTCGGAAGTTCAAGACTTAAATAAACTATCAACCAACAAAGGAGTTGTGGTTACCGGTGTAGTTGCTGGTGGTAATGCTGACAAGAATGGAATGAAGATGAAAGACATTATACTTTCAGTAGGAGGCCAAAATGTGAATTCAACTTCTGAATTACAAGGTAAGCTAGCAATGTACAATCCAGGTGAAAAGGTGAAGATTACCTTAATGCGTGGTGAAGTTCAAAAAACGGTTGATATCTTATTAGATTAGGATTATTTGGCTGCTCGAGCGGGCTATTCACTGTAGTTCCTGAGTTGAGACAGAGTCCCGATAGCTATCGGGGTCAGCCTCAACTCAGAAAGCTGCCGCTGCTATCCCTAGCAGAACATATTGAAATCCCTAGAAGTACTTCGACAAGCTCAGTTTGACAGAAAATAGTTCATTAAAAATATTAAAGAGGCGATCATAAATAAAGAGCCCCAAACCTTGAAAAAGGAATGGGGCTCTTTTTTAATGTTATTATGAAGTCTAATGTCTCACTACAATTCTTTGAGTTAAACTAGAAAGTTCAGTTGCAAACTCAACCAAATACACACCGTTTTCAAAAGCAGACATGTCAATTGAAGAAATCACATTAGACGTTGAAGTCATGTAAACTAATCTTCCATTAATATCTAAGACATTAATCTTAATTAATTCTGTGTTACCCTCAATTGAAATTAATAATTCGCTTGAAACAGGATTTGGAAACATGCTCACTGTTCGCCCATCAATCTCATTGATTCCAACGAAAGTAACCGGGACGCAGGCCGAAGTATCAGTACAACCACTAGCTGAAGTCACAATAACTGCCGCTTCATCACTGTTAATAGGTAATCCTGAAGATAAATCTAATGTAGAATCTGTCGCACCAGCTATATCGGTAGAATCATTACAATTTATCCATTGATAAGTTGCATTCGGTTCTCCAACTATATAAGTGCACCAAACTGGCATAGTCACAGTGACATCTGGCAACATTGATTCCATCACTTCAATTGAATCAGTTATTGAACAGCCATTATCATCCATGGCAACGATAGTATATACTCCCGCAATCAAAGCTGCTAAATCTTCTGTATCATCAAAATCACCGGTCGCATCATTGTTCCAGTCAAAAAGAAGTGTTCCTGTTCCACCTGAAATCGTTAAGTCAATCGCCGCATCATTTGTGAGACCGCATGAAGTATTTGTAGAGTCAAGCGTATAAGTAATTGCCGCTGGTTCATTCACTGTTCCATTTGTTGTAGCTGTACATCCACTGGCATCTAAGACAACTAATGTCCAAGCTCCAGAACCAATCGGTGTCAAGTCTTCAACATCATCAAAATCTCCATTTACATCATTATCCCAATCATAAGTTATCGTGCCATTACCACCAGTTGTTGTTATGTAAACTCCACCATCATCCAATCCAAAACAACTCACATCATGAACGCTGTCAGTAACAACCGTAATTGTAGAACCAGCATCAATTGTGATATCAACTGTACAAGAGTCAATGTTTCCATAGTCATCTTCAGCATATAAGGTCACTTGGTTTAAACCATCTTCAGCACAAGTGAAATCGTAAGTTGATAAATACAGTGTATCTAAACCGCAAATATCTGCTGTACCATTATCTAAATCTGTCGCTAATAATGTGGTATCTCCTGTTGAGTTCAAAACAATTGTCATTGCTCCCACACAATCCATCACAGGAGGCAAAGTATCTAAAACAGAGACCATTGCTATACAAGTATTCACACCTGCGTTATCATCAGTTACTGTCAAAATCACTGGCGTTGGCCCAGGAACAAGCCCCGAAGTAAAAGTACCAACTGGAATTGGCGTAGCCGCAGAACCATTGTCTGATTCACCATCTAAAACATTAATTCCAGAATAAGTCCAATTTCCAACTTGAAAAGTAGAACCGTCAGGTCCTGTAGAGTTATTTCGGTAAGCCCAACCGTCAGTATAATCCCAAGGTTCGCCATCTCCAATTAAATTAATATCTCCGTAAATATCAATTACAGATCCGTTATGGAACAGCTCTACTGCATCATCTCCATTCACTCCCAAATCATTGTCAGTATAATCGGGAGCGAATCCAAACCATGTAGTGAACATTGGAGCTTCAGAAGCAATATAAAGATATGTTCCTGCCGTAACTGTTACCGCAGGGAAAGTAAATTCTTCACCATCTGTACCACCACCATTAGTAGCAGAACCAATTCCGTATTCACTTAAGTCGGGAATATCATTAATTACGTAAACTTCGACTCCTTTAGGTAATCCTCCTGTCAGAGGCCCATCATATATAGCAGATAAAACTAAATCTTCAGATGGAGGGGACAAGATATCTCCACATGTAAAAGCCGTTTGGGAAGCTGAAAAAGTTAGTGAAGTTGCACAAACTGGTGCAGACCCTCCATCTAAATCAGCATCATTGATAACAGCATTTCCTGCACCATCTAAATAGGCATTAATATTTTGACAAACAGCAGTTGGAGGTGTCGTACATGTGTAATTAACTGTTAGTTGAGGAGCAACTCCTATTTCTTTTGATCCAAATCTTCTTGCTGATTTATTAACAGATTCATCACCTATTAAAATCCATCCAAAATTTGTCGCTGGAGTAGTTAACCAGTTTTGAACGTCAGTTGCCATTTGGGCAGAAGTCCAGGTAAAAGTCCCTGTTGCAATACTAGTATTTGTTGCAGCAGAACTGGCTCCAAAATCACCACCAGCGGTGGTCCAAGTTGACGTGCCAAACATGGCGTCCGACCAAGTAGCATCAGGTGCAACAGGAGCCGCACCTACTCCTGAACCAACCGAAGTACCTTCTCCCCAATCTGAAGTGACAGGATGCAAATCAAAAATACCAACTGCAGCAAAAGACGGCGACTGATCAATGTTTAAATCTAAGGAAACGCTCGTGATTGTTGCTCCTGAAGGAATAGAGCCTGCAATATCAAACTGTAACAAAGCTCTTCTCGGGTCTCCAGTATTATTTCTGCCCGAATAAATCTGGCCAGCACCGCTTGAATTATTACTTTCAGAATACATAGCATTATCCTTTTCGGGAGCTAAAACAACTGTTTGCGAAAAGAGTGTTGTTCCGCACAACAATGCAGAAAAGAGTAAAAGTTTTTTCATAATTTCTCAATAAATTCTTGCCCAAAGGTAGCTATAAATGAAAGGCCATGCAATAGGTATAAAATATGAAATTATAAACAAAAAATGCCCTGCTAATGTTAGCAAGGCATTTTTATTATTTCGAATGATTTATTACTCTTTAAAGCCTACTCCAACCGTGGCATGTGATTGCTCATCAATTAAAATGAAATAGCCATTTTTCTTATTTTCAGAGAACTTATCTAAATAAATTGGAGAAGCACTTTTTAAGTCAATTTCACTTATAGAGTTCACCTCTACCTTTTCTGGTGATACCTCAAATGCAAGGGTATCAAAATCCAATTGACTTTTAACGGCTGAAACCTTAACAGGAACTTTCGCCGATCCGTATTGCAAAATATATCTTTTTGCTGGAACCAAATCTTGTTTACCTAGCCAGCAAATTTTAGAACTCAAAGTTTTTGCCCCTTCAAAGCTCTCTGGCTTTAAGCTCAAGATATCTCCTCTTGAAATATCAATGTCATCCTCTAACTCCAGTGCAACAGAATCCCCTGCAGTAGCCTTTAACAATGGGTTTTCATATTTATGAATTGCCTTCACCCTTGAACTTTGTCCAGAGGTCAGTACGGTAATATCATCACCTACTTTCAAGTTACCTGAGATTACTTTTCCAGCATATCCTCTGAAGTCATGAAACTCATCACTTTGAGGTCTTATCACATATTGAACATTGAATCTAAAAGGATTATCATCTTTCTCAACCTTTACATTTTCAAGATAATCCAGTAGGTTCGTTCCCTTATACCAATCCATTCTTGTAGAATTAGAAGCAACGTTATCTCCTGCTTTTGCTGAAACTGGAACAAAAGTTAGATTCCTTGTTCCAAGTTCAAATTTCTCTTCAAGAATAGAAATATCCTTTTTAATTTGAGTAAATGTTTCTTCAGAATAGTTAACCAAGTCCATTTTATTAATAACAAAGACAATGTTCTTAATCTCCATCAAAGAAGCAATAAAAAGATGCCTTTTGGTTTGTTCTATGATTCCGTTTCTAGCGTCAATTAAAATCATGAAGACTTCTGCATTTGAAGCTCCGGTAATCATGTTTCGAGTATATTCAACATGTCCTGGACTATCAGCCACAATATATTTTCTTTTCGGTGTATTGAAATAAATATGAGCTACATCTATGGTAATCCCTTGCTCTCTTTCAGCTATCAATCCATCAGTGATGAGTGATAAATCCATTTCATCTAAGCCCTTTTGGCGAGAGATTTCTTGAATGTTTTCAATCTTATCTTTTGAAAGTGACTTAGTGTCGTAAAGTAACCTTCCGATTAATGTACTCTTTCCATCATCAACACTTCCAGCTGTTGAAATTCTTAAAATATTCATACTATCTTATTTAAAAATAACCTACTTCTTTTCTTTTTTCCATTGCTGCTTCAGATCGCTTGTCGTCAATTCTCGCTCCTCTTTCTGAAATCTCTGCTGCAATAATCTCTTCTATTACCGTATCAATATCTGCTGCTTCTGACTTCACCGCTGCGGTACAAGTCATATCACCAACAGTTCTGAATCTCACTACATCCTCAAATACAGTCTCAGTTGAAGTCTTGTTAATGAACTCTGAATCTGACCATATCATTTCATCTCTCAAGAAGATATCTCTTTTATGGGCGTAATAAACTGAAGGGATTTCGATCTTTTCTCTTTTGATATAATTCCAAACATCAAGTTCAGTCCAATTTGAAATTGGAAATGCTCTTACGTTTTCCCCCTGGTCAATATTTCCGTTTAGAATATCGAACAATTCAGGTCTCTGATTTTTCGCATTCCATTGACCAAAATCATCTCTTACAGAGAATACACGTTCTTTAGCTCTTGCTTTCTCTTCATCTCTACGCGCACCACCTATACAAGCATTAAATGAATGCTTTTCAATGCCGGCAAGTAATGAAACCGTCTGTAAAGCATTTCTACTTGCATACTTCCCTGTTTCTTCCTGTACTAAATTGTTGTCAATCGCATCTTGAACATATTCAATATGCAAATTCAAACCATATTTTTTAACTAATTCATCTCTGAAAGAAATGGTCTCTGGGAAATTGTGTCCAGTATCCACGTGCATTAATGGAAATGGAACAGCTGCCGGGTAAAAAGCTTTAATAGCTAAATGTACAAGTACGATAGAATCTTTACCGCCCGAAAACAGCAGAACAGGTTTATCAAATTGAGCCGCCACTTCTCTCATTATGTAAATGGCCTCATTTTCTAATTCATCTAAGTAATCCATTATTCAATTTTTAGGTATGTAATCCGCACTCTCTATTGGCTAGAGCTTTTGTAGGATCAAAATATTTAAATTCGTTTGGTAATTTATTTTCTAGTAAATATTTGTCTAATTCTTCATCAGAATAGTGATAGAAAGGACTGACCTTTATAACTCCATCTTTTCCTTGAGAAACTATATCCAAATTATCTCTTAAGGCTGTTTGTCCCTTTCTCAAGTTGGTAAACCACACTTTGGGACGGTGTTTATTCATTGCCCTTTTGAATGGTTCTAGTTTCACTTGTTGAGTGAACAAAACATGTTCTTCAGTGTCTACTTCAGGTATCCCCATTACACTGTTTCGGTGAGCAGTTGTTTGTCGAGGAACAAATAAATCTACATTCAAATCGAGTGATGTAATAAGTTCGTCAGCATGGGCATAGGTATTTGGAGTGTTGTATCCGGTATCGCACCATATAACATCTAAATCATCTTTCACTGATGTACACAAATGAAGTATTGCAGACTCATATGGTCTGAAATTCGTAGTTACTACAGATTTAAGGCCCAGAGATAATGCCCATTTGACAGTTTCAATAGGATTCTTTTCTCTGAGATTAATATTAACC
>JBLFXO010000088.1:0-11701 GCA_047609865.1 Arenicella sp. | reverse complement strand
TTCCACACAGGAATTGCCAACGCTCCTTACGGCGGCATCTAAAAACGCCTAATTTTACTCAAAAGTCAGGTTTCATGGGCAAGACACTCCGCTTTTTCAAATCTTTCTAGGCCAACATTTTTTTTTTAGTAATCAATGAAGATTTTACTTCTTATTTTATTCGAGAATAGGAATAAGAAGTAAAATCATAAGATAGAGGCCAAAAGAAATCACATGAATTGCCCCCTTCAATATTATAAAAGGTGCATATTTATTTCATTCTAAAAATAAATTAAATACTTAAATTTACCAGAACTATTTAAAGCTATTTAGCAAGAAAAGAGAACGAATATGAAAATATGTTTTTTGATGTATCCTTGGGAAAGGGTTACTAAGAGTGACTCTTCATTGAGACTAATTCATGAGAGCGTAAAAAGAGGACATGAAGTTGCCATGGTTACTCCTGAAAGGTTGAGTATACGAGATAGTATTACCATGGGAAATTGCGAGGTGTTCACAACCAATCAAAAGGTATCTTCAAGCATTACTTCGTTTAGGCAAAATTGCGAGAAATCTTATCAATTTTTGCCTCTTGCAGAATTTGATGTCGTTTTTATGAGAGCAAATCCTCCCTTGGATCTATTTGTATTGAACTTCTTAGATTCTATTAAAGATGATGTCTTTGTCATGAACGCGGTTCAAGGATTGAGAGAAGCAAATAATAAAATATACACGGCCGCTTATTATGATCCAGACCAGGAATTTATTCCAAAAACATATGTATCGAAAGATGTAGACTATCTGTTAAAAATTATTGAGGAATCTGATCAAGAGCAAATGATTATGAAACCGTTGGACGGTTATGGTGGAAAAGGTGTAATCATTATTGAAAAAACAGCTTCAAAAAATATCAAATCTCTCTTAGATTATTACGTAAACAGCAGTACAAAAGATGGTAAGTCTCAATATGTGATTCTTCAAGAGTTCATTGAAGGGGCAGAAAAAGGAGATGTCAGAGTATTCATGTTGCATGGCCAACCAATCGGAGCTTTAAGAAGAGTGCCCGCCAAAGGAGATGTTCGTTCAAACATATCAGCTGGGGGGACAACAGAGAAATATAAGTTATCGAAAGATGAAGTTAGACTTTGTAGAAAAATTGGAGAAAAACTTGTTCGGGATGGTTTATTCTTTGCTGGACTGGATTTGATAGGCAACAAATTGGTTGAAGTGAATGTATTGAGTCCTGGAGCACTGACAGAATACAATAGACTGAATAAAGCGAAGCTACAAATCAAAGTCATTGATTATCTAGAAAAAAGGGTGAAAGCTAGAAAAGAGGCTGTTCAAAAAGATAATGAAGTAGATATGAATTCGATTACAATTGATTAGAAAAAGATGACTGTAAACGAGATTATTAAAGCGATTAAAAGTGGGAAAACTTTTAAAGCCACATCTGATGATAAATCTTTTAGTATTAAAATTGATCGATATGTACCTTATGTATGCACTGCTATACATGATGGCAGCAATGTTAGAACTGAACTTCTTGGCAAAATAGCTCTAGACGAGTATGAAAGGTGGTATGAGGAGGATCCTCATACAGCTGACTTTATAGCCTCAATGCCTATCACTATAGTCGCACATGATTCAAGATATGAATATGAACTAAACAGAAAACAACCAGTCTATGACGAGGCCTGGGGGAAAAAAGTTTGGAAAAAGCCACTTTCAAAAAAAGAGCTTAAAATAAGTGCTCAAAAGCATGAAAACTATTATAAAGTGACTCACGCACTAATCGAAAAATTAGAAGGTGATTTTGGAGCATCATTAGTGTATGATGTGCACTCATACAATCACAAACGTTGGGATCGAAAGGTCCCTGTTTTTAACATTGGAGCGGAGAGAATTGACAATAAGAAATATGCCAAGTACATTAATAATTGGAGAAGTGAGCTAGAAAACATTGAACTTAAAGGCGTTGAAGTAAATGCTGAGATAAATGATGTCTTTTTCGGAAGAGGTTATAACCTTGAATACATCACTAAAAACTTTAAGAACACCTTAGTTTTAGCCACTGAAATCAGTAAAGTATACTGTGATGAAGAAACAGGGGAAATTTATCCTCAGATAATCAAAAATATTCAAGCGAGATTTAAAAAAGCAATTCTAAACAATGCGAATTTATATGTCAATGATTTGACGAACTGGAAGCACAGCGAAAAAAACATGCTTTTAAATAACTCAATCACCCAAAGCATTCAGAAAGTAGACGCTCACTTATTTCGATTGCTCAAAAATTTTGAATTGCTTACTTATGTTAACCCTATAAATGTTAAATCTGAAAAGGAACGATTTTTCAAGAGTAAGTTCACAGTCAATCCAAATTTCAGATATAAACCCATAAAAATCAATCCATATGAGCTCACAAAAAAGCTTCATGCAATTGATACCACTAAAATAGAAGACATCACCATTCGCCATCTCTATGAGTCAGTGATTACCGGAGCAATTGATAAGATTAATCTGTTATCATCAATCGGAACGGATAAATTTCTTTACAACTCTTTACGCTATTTTGGAAGACCAGACAAAGTTGACATCAGAAATGCAGAATATGTTCTGTTGCTTCCAGAAATTAAGGAAGAAAATATCAAAGCGGTTCGGTTTGGAGTTGATAAGGCCAAAAAAATCTTTGAGGATTCATTTGCTGATTATGGATTCAAGGGAAAAATAAGGGTTGATAAAAAAGTGCTTTCAACCGTGATGGTACTAAATTCTACGAAAACTGTGGTACTAAAAGATGGAGCAACATTTACTCAGAACGAGTTGCAATACTTGGCTGAACATGAAATTGGGGTTCATATGGTCACTACAATGAATGCCGCGAACAACAAGTTAAAAGTGTTTGGCGTTGGGCTACCTATAAATACGAGGACAGGAGAAGGCATGGCCGTTTTAGCAGAATATTTATCAGGTAATTTCACCATGAACAGATTGCGACAATTAGCCCTAAGAGTTATTGCTGTTGACTTAATGTGCAATGGAGCGGATTTTAAGGAATGTTTTAACACCATTGTGAAAAACTATAAAATTGAAGTGAACAGAGCCTATAATTTAGTCACTAGAGTATATAGGGGAGGAGGATTCACAAAAGATTATTTGTATTTGAATGGATTTTCAAAACTGCTCAAGTTCTGGCAAGAAGACAATGACCTCACCCCCTTATTGGTTGGTAAAACATCTATTAGTTTTTACAACACCATTGTAGAAATGATTGATAGGAATCTCATAGAAAAACCCCAATATATCACTAAAAGTTTTGAAAAACCGACCACAGAATTGAACAATGAGTTATTCGATTATATATTGAGCGGCTTGAAATAACTAATCTGGTCAGAAAACAAAACCTAACATACTAAGTAAAGCCAACTCCCACCATTGGCCTGCGCGAAAGGCTCCCATTTGCATTGTCCAGTATCCTGGGGTTCCGCGCAGGAACGCCATCTCACTCTGCGACGGCATAAAATGCCTACCTTTACGACTCAAACGTTATAAACCAATATAACCTGAACATGTCCAAAATTTCAACTTTAAATAGAACGATATTTGGAAATACGTGTTTCATATTCTTCCTTTTTTCGAATTTGGCTGTTTATTCACAAGAGGTCGACCTTAAAATAATCTTTAAAATATATGATGGGTTTGAGTCTTACTCACTTGAAAATGAGTCGGACACAACTTTCCTAAGGCTTTATTCAAGTTGTAGCGAGGGGTATGGAATCGTACTCAAAGATACTCTTCCGAACGGAACTTATAGAGTCTGGCAGAATGACACCATCCACCTTTCTGGAACTTTCGAAAACAGAGTTAAATCAGGTATTTGGAAATATTACACGCATGGGGAGTTAACATGTTCTCAAGAATATAATAATGGAAAGGTTCACGGCAAAATATACGTATACCATAAAGGGAAATTAACAGAGTCCAGAGAATATAATAATGGACAGATACACGGCAAATCCTGCACTTACCATCAAGATGGTTCCATAGGTATAGAAACATGGTGGAGCGAAAACGAACTAACACGAATTATAGAATATGACGAGTCCGGTTTCGTAGTTAGCGACAGTTCAAAGTAAAAAACTGTAGCTACATAGTAAGTAAAGATCTAACTTAGGAATATCAGTGCCCCCCTTTTTGCCATCACTCTTCTCTCCCATTTGCGTGTACAAAGTCCTAGGGTACCAGCCCGCGGAACGGACAATATCCGGTCCCTGTAAACTTATTGCAGGATTAATTATTAAAACTGTAAACTTATTTTAGGACGAGTCACCCGATAGCTATCGGGGGGGGGCATCTAAAAACGCCTAATTTTACTCAAAAGGTATAACTCATAAACCAAACTTGTATTAATGAAAAAAGAACAACACTGACAATAGAACTATAAACAAGTAGCGTTTGGTTTACCTTCAGCCTTTTTCTAACCTCACCATTAATTAAGAGTACTATTACAGTAATGAAGGCGAGCAATAAAAATAAATTTTTCGTGGTCAAAAACATATAATCCCCATCTCTCCCTAGCATCTGAAACTCTACCCTGCTACTCATCAAAGCGACTACCTTAACTACTGAAGTTATGACCATATGTATGGCTAATGCGTAAGCTAAAACCCATCCTAAATTTTGTTTAAACGCAATCGTTAAAGCCGCGAACAAAGGAAGAGCTTGAAGAAAATAAGTAAACGACAAAAAGAGCTTGTACTTGAGCATCCCTGTTTGAACAAACATTTTATAACTCCAGGCATAATCTAACATGAAATAAAACGCCAAAAGCAAACAGATGATGGCTACAATAAAAATCATCTTCTCTGCCACTGAAGATTTTGCTGTCACTCTAACATCTTTCCAAATGTTTTTAAAAGTTTGAATCGTTTGATTAGGTTTTGACTGTTTTGAAATTTTCTGATTTACGAACTCCTCTATCTCATCTTGGCACTCACGCAATTCTTCTTCAGATAAATTCCGACTCGCCAATTCAATTCGAGCTGCTTCAACGGCTTCTTCTTGATACTCATACGAAAACTCAAGAATCTTAAGCAAATCAATCGTTTCGTACTCTTGATATAATTCTGAAAATTTGTTCACTTAATCTCTAAGATAACAGTTCTTGCCTGATGGCCCATTCTGTCCATGAGCCATCAAAAACAGATTTTTCATTTGGAAGTACCAATTCTGCCGCCAGTAATATAATACAAGCCGTGATTCCTGATCCACAGCTAAAAATCAATTGCTCTTCAGGATTGACTAAGCCTTTAAAAATGATGTCTAGATCTTCTTCAGATTTAAATTTTCCGTTCTCAAGAACTTCAGAAAACGGAAGATTATATGACTGCGGAATACTACCACTACTTAGAGATGCTCTTGGCTCTGGAGCTACACCATCAAACCGTCCTTTTGAACGAGCATCCAATAATTTCTTATCTGAGGAGCCTGAATTTGTTAAGACATCTTCATAAGTTAAGACAGCCGACTTATTTAAAGTCGGCGTAAAATCTCCCACTTTCTCAGGTTCGGAATAAACTAAAGCAGTTTCACCTTCCAGTTTTATCCATTCTGGCAATCCACCATCCAATACAGCAACATTAGAATGGCCAAAGGTTTTAAAAAGCCACCATAACCTAGGACTTGTATAAACTCCTTTGTCATCATAAATTATAATAGTGGAATCAGCATTTATTCCAAGTTTTATGCAAGAATTTTCAAATTGCTCAATCGTTGGAAAAGTGTTCGGCAAATCAGAGGATACATCACTAAAGTCCTCTTTCAAACTGATGTTTAGGGAATTCGGAATCAATCTTTTATCTTCTTTATCTTGGTGAACACTAGTGCTGGCATCCAAAATAATTAGTTTTGCATTTGAACTATTTTCTTGAAGCCATTTGACTGAAACGGTTGGTTTACTTAGCATAATCCGAAAGTAGTCAAAAGAAGTCCAATCAAAAAAAATGTTAAAAACAAAATTTTGCTCTTGCCAATGTGATTTAAATTATTAGCTTTGAATCTCAAAGTACTTTTTATGAATAAGATAGATCCAGTAGAAGACCTTGCCGAAATCAGAAAAATGATGGAGGGTTCTTCCAAGTTTATTTCGCTTAGCGGATTATCCGGTGTTTTTGCAGGACTGACTGCGCTCGTTGGAGCTGGAGCAGCTTGGATGGTAATTGATGATTTCAATAAAAGATTTGTACACTATACCTTTTCAAGTTCAATTAAGGAAGAATATCAAACTCTTAACAATACATTATTTGCAATCGCAATTGGAATTTTAGTCGGAGCCTTAAGTTTTGGGCTGTTGTTTACGTACCTCAAAGCGAGGAAAAACAAACAAAAATTGATTACTCCGGTAGCCTTTAGATTGATAAGAAGTTTAATGACCCCACTAGGTTTTGGTGGCTTATTTGTCATAGGGCTTTATTATGTCGGGGCCTATGACCTAATCGCACCTGCCACTCTTATATTTTATGGCATGAGTTTAATGAACGCCTCAAAATATGTTCAAGTAGAATTGAAATACTTGGCTTTGTGTGAAATGGCCTTAGGTGTAATTGCAGTCTTTGCTTTAATGGTAGATTTTGATATCAGATCTACTCTTCAAATTGCAATTTGGGCGCTAGGATTTGGAGTTCTTCATATAATTTATGGGTTAATTATGTGGAATAAATACGATAGAAAATAAGTATAGTGAGCAAAATCACTGAGTTAAATAAAGCATTTGAAAGTCGAGTCAGGCTTGGAATCATGTCCATTTTAATGGTCAATGACTGGGTGGATTATAAAGAGATAAAAGAGAAGCTCGAACTTACAGACGGGAACTTAGCTTCTCACATAACAGGCCTTGAAAAATTAGATTATATAAAAATTAGAAAACGGTTTGTTGGCAAGAAAACCAACACCTCATACACCATTACCAAACTAGGTAAAAAGTCATTTCAAGAACACATAAACGCTCTTGAAAAATTGATTGGCGGAATTTAGAACGCCATTTTTTTTGAACATTCACTTTGTTTTTCAAAGTGCTTTTAAATTAATATTATGAATGAACAAACGATAACACAAAAAGAAATCCCTACAAGCATTATCCACGCCTCGTCCTCACGAAGAAAAGGTGCATTATTAACTTTTCTTCTTTGGGCATTGCTCATCTGTAATTTGCTATTTGAAGAAGTGATGGGCCTCAACGCAGCTATCATTACCGCCGTATCTATACCCCTCTTCGGGTTTCTAGACACCGAACGTCTTTCAAGAAGACTTTGGTGGTGGTCAGTTCTATTCTGGTCTATCTCGGCTTTCGCAGTAGTGATGATAGCCAGCCCTATTAGCTATTTCACATATTTCGTTGCCTTCTTGTTTTTCACTGCAGTAAATCACTCCAAGTTCATTTCACTACCTCTTGGCTTAATACAATCCATCTTATCTCTTGCCATTGGATTTGCCAAATCAATTGAAAGAATCATTGCCTATTTCAATGACAAAGAAGCTAGAAAAGGATCAAAAAGTGTCATCAAGTTCATCACATACAGTCTCCCTATAATCATAGGCATTATCTTCTTAAAGCTTTATCAATCTGCTGATGAAACATTTTATGAATACACCAAATTCATCAACTTAGATTGGATTTCATGGCAGTTCTTGATGTACTATATCCTCACCACTTTTGTCACTTATGGCTTTTATTATTACAGTCAACAAAAGGATTTACTCGACTTTGAAGAAAATCTTCCGAATGAAATTCCAAGCACCTATTCTGATAAAATAGAACGATACCTGGGCACTGTCAACGAAACAAAAATTGCCATGAGTATCTTGATCACCTTGAACATCATGCTCATACTTTACAACTTCATTGACCTCCGCTACATTTTGGTTGACTTGCATGACCCTAATAGAACAATGATATTTTCAGAGATGGTTCATAACGGAATCAACTCTTTAATTGCCTCCTTGATTTTGGTGATTATCATCATCTCTTTTCTGTTTAGAGGAGCAGTTAACTTCTCATCCAATAAGACTTTGAAAGTACTCGGGATTTTCTGGTTGATTCAAAACTCAATCATGGTGATTACTACTTTAATTAAAAACTGGGAATATGTTGAAGGATGGGGATTGACGCACAAAAGGATTGGTGTTTTCATTTATTTATTCCTAGCGCTCGTTGGCCTGTCATTGGCTCTGTACAAAATAGCAAAGAAAAAATCTTTCTGGTTCCTATTAAGAAATTCAGCTTTGGCATTCGCCCTGGTATTGACATCATTGACAACATTTAGTTGGAGCCGATTAATCGCAGACTACAACTTAAGTCACTTAGTACATGAGAAAATAGACTTCCATTATTTGCATGAAATGGGTCCTTCAACATATAAGTCCATTGCAAATTATCACACTCCAGAAAGCCCTGTTCCTCAAGGAGTTTTAGTTGGCATTGCCGAAAGCATTGAATATGAGCTGGATTGGTTAGTTGTGAATAGGGAAAATTTAAGTTGGCGATCACTCAGTTATCTGGATTATCAATTAGACAAGGAATTAAGATCTATCAATATTACGGTGCCAGAAGGCCTTGAGCAAAACTACGGACGCAATGAATATTAGAGAAAAATTTTGTGCTAGGTTATTTGCAATAAGCGAAAAACCTTATCGTTTTCTTTTCAAAAGAAAGGTGAAAGCTTGGAACTTGAGTTCAGATGACCTCTTATGTTTCCCTGAAAATTCATTGGGATTTGCCACTGGAAGTTTCTTAAGGAAAAATGAGTTTGAATTGCTTGATAAACTTGAAGCTCATGACGTTTTCCACGTCCTGCTGGGAATGCAAACATCCGTGAAGGAGGAAATTGGAATGCAGTTTATTCTTTTTGGGAATGGCAAACGCAGCTTCTATTTATTTGCTACCATGACGTTAGGTTTTGTTCTACAAGCAGAACATTATAAGTACTTCAAGTATTGCTATCAAAAAGGTAAAGGAATAAGATCTTTTGCCGGATTAAAGATGAAAGAGTTACTCACTGAGCCTCTCTTAGAAATTAGAAACGGTCTTAAAATTCAAAGCACCAAAATGAAAGAGGCCAAAATAGTTAATCAAACATCTAAATAATGGAACACATCATGGAATTGGTATCAATTGTGGCGGCAATAACATTTCAACTCGCTCTTATAGGATTTCTTTTCTATGGGGTAATTCTAGGATTCAAATCCAAAAGCCGGATAAATGGAACTGAAAAACATTCTCAAATTCTTTTAGGAATTTTGCTTACCGCAGGAATCTTTTTCTGCTTAGATATTAACCTCGACTTAAGACTAATCGAGACTAAGATTGGCTATCAAGATTTTCGACTCATTTCATTCATTGGACTTCTGGCTTTTTGGATTAAAAAATTCATTCCAGACTCAAAGAAGCTCATTCTGAGCATCCTCAATTTTGTAATAGCACTTCTTTTCTGGATGTCAGTTATCGCTTCAATTAAGCTCTTTTTCTTTTACCCTTACGTTTACTTTCCTGTTCTTGGATTGATCTTAGTCGTTCCAGTCTGCTTGGCTCTATTGACATTATCTAATCTCATTTATCATAAAAACTCAGTTAATAGCTCCTTCTACCTGATTGCAGCATTCTGTTTTCTTGCCCTATACACTGTTCTTCACAACATGTGGTCATCAGAGCCGTGGGAGCTGTTGAACTGGTGGTTCTCAATCAAACAAACAATTTTTTAAACAACATATTATGCCATTTACATTTTCACATCCATTCATCATCTTACCATTACTCAAACTAAGTAAGAATAGAATATCGGCCACGGCATTATTTGCAGGCTCCATGGCTCCCGACTTTGAATATTTCATCAATTTTCAAATGAAGCAAATTCATGGACACACCACATCAGGAATGTTCTATTATGATTTTCCATTAGCCATTCTATTATGTTTCGCTTTTCATTCTTTGGTACGAGATGCATTGATTCACTACTCGCCTAGATTCATCAAAAACAGATGGTGTCATTACATTGGATACGACTGGAAAGAACGTTGGAAAAACAATTGGAAGATGATTATGGTCTCTGCCATGATCGGTGTCTTCTCTCATATATTTCTAGATAGCTTCACTCATCCTCATAGACTCATGACTGACAACATTGAATTCCTCAGACATTCTATTTCATTCTTTGGAACCGAGATGAAGATTTATGACATTGGTCAAACTTGGGGTTCAGTATTTGGATTAGGCGCTATTCTTTACGTTATTGTGAGGGAGCCTGAAAAGCAACAGTTCAGATCTGGCTTTAGAACAAAAATGATATTCTGGTCAATGGCCGTTAGTATTTCTCTTGTTATCTTAACACTCAGAAATGTTGGCCACGCTGGAGATTTTGTAGCAACATCTATAGCCGGAGGCTTGATTGGTTTGATGGTGGCGCCAGCAATAATGAAAACACTAAAAATTGAAGAAGAACAAGAAATTCTCTATTAAGGTCAGGCTTTTAAGTTTCAAATTTGCTTTTGAAGGCTTAGCGCATTTCTTTAAGACGGAACATAATGCATGGATTCACTTGGCTGCGGCAGTTGTGGTTATCTCAGCCGGTTTGTACTTCAATTTAAACGTATTAGAATGGCTTTGGATTTCATTAGCAATCTGCTTAGTCTTCATATGTGAAATTATAAATTCCGCCATTGAAAGAACAGTTGATCTCGCTTCATCTGAAGTTCACCCTTTAGCCAAACAAGCAAAAGATCTTGGCGCGGCAGCGACAATCATTGCGGCAATATTTGCAGTCATTGTGGCCATCTTTATTTTTGCCCCATATTTATACGACCTATTCCAACTATAGGCATTAATACTTGTCTATCTTTATGGCAACACAGCATCTATGAAAATCATTGCACTTTTTCTTACCGTCCTTTTTATTTCAATCGGGTTTTCTCAAAGAACACCAAATAAACTTAATCTTCACGGTACTGTTTTAGGATACGAATTTGAACCTAAGACCGGCATCTTCAAGAAAGATCAAATTGATATTCAAGGTAGTGTTAGTGGTGTAAAACTGGAAGTTTTAAAAGGAAGTACCAAAATAACATCTACCAAAACTTCATCAGGTGGTGACTTCTCACTGGGTATCCCTACAAATGGAAAATATCTTTTGAAATATTCAAAATCTGGATACGGGACAAGTGCTATTGACATTGATTTAACAGGAGTCCCCGAAGATATTGCTAGGGGTGGTTTATTATTAAAAGATATTGAATTATTGATCAATGATTTTGAATCAGACAAAGCAATTGACAATGGTTCACCCTTTGGTTCGCTTTATTACTCTGGGGATAAATTTAAATTTAAAGTCTATGAATTTGAACGAAAAGAAGCGTTGTTCAAAAAGAAAGAAGACAATGCACCTGCCAATGTTATATTGACTTCTGTGGACAAGAACAGATCGAGGAACAAAGTTGCCTATGACGAAGTCAAAGGAACTGATGAGATTATTGAAGACGTACAAGAAATTATTAATAAAGAAGGAGGGGACACTGAAATTGAATTGATCTCTATTGCTGAATTCCAAACTATCAAGAATTCAAAACTAAGTGATATTGCCAGCTGGAAAGATTTAAATAAGACAGATTTGACTAGCCGTTCAGATGAACTTGCCGCGGCTTGGGACCAAATAGAGAAGGATAAGTTGATCGC
>JBLFXO010000087.1:0-11728 GCA_047609865.1 Arenicella sp. | reverse complement strand
GAGAGAAAAAAGGAAACAATTGAAGGAGAAATCCAATTAAAATCAAGCACTCAATTCAAGCATTCTACCTATTACGAGTTTGTCATCAACGGGAAAAAGCATCCAGTTAGTTCTTCAATTTATACTAGGTTTGATGAACTTGAAAGTATTATTCTTGAACAGACGTTGCACGGAAAAACTTTATTATCCTGTGAGACAGTTCAGAACAAATGATGATTAATGAGCAATGAATTCTTAATTTATCTCAATCTGTTTTCGGCCGTTTATTATTGAGCCTTAATAGTCTATGTTGTGGTTCTCAAGAAAACGATTCCTGGCGCTCTGTCATTAGTTGCGATACTGTCTGTAAATCTATACGCCCTTATAAACAATACGCTTATTCTCTCAGGATTAATGGGTCAGTATGTCTTTTTTTTATTGGTTTGGATTTATGTTCATAGCTCTTTTTGGTGTAGCCATCCGAATTCATGTTCATCAATTACTTAGAAAGAAAATAAAAATTGATATCGTCAATTCATTGGTTATACTACTTTGGGCATTGGGAGCTTATTATGCCATTCAATATTACTCCTCGAGTGAACTTCAAAGGCAAATTTACTTTGATCAAATTGTTGCGGGAAATTTCCCTGAAGCTTTTGTAAACTTGAACAACTTGTTTATGGGCTTGATGTCTATTTACTTCATTGATATCGCGGTCACGATTTTCAGGAAGGACAAGGCCGAAAGTAAAACCTTCAGTAATTTGTTCATTCAGTCGAAAAGGTATGCTCAAAAGTTTTGGAGAATGATAGTGTCCATTTACATTGTGATAATGATTGCCGAACTATTTATCTCGGTTAAAGGTGCGGAGTATGGTGCCATCCCGATTGGTTTAAATATTATATTCTTTTTCATTCTAGTGAATTTGAAACATTAATCGAGCAACTATGGTTTTGAAGTAGAACCTGAATATGAGCAAAACGCCGGGGAATACTCAGAGGAACTCTTGGTTCAAATAGAATCAGCATTTCATAATGATGAATTATTTCTCAATCAAAGCTTTTCGATTTCAATGTTGGCTGAGCATATAGGATGTCAAAAGAATGATGCTTCTAGTGCTATCAGTGGGGGATTAAAAATTGGTTTTAGTGATTACTTAAACTCTTTGAGAATAGACTACTATAAGTCTCTATTAGCTGAAGTAAATCTTGAAAAAGTAACAATAGAAGGTGTGGGATATCAGTCTGGATTCTATTCTAAAGCATCTTTCTATAGAGCTTTTAAAAAGTTCACCTCCTCTTCGCCGACTGAATTTCTTAAAAAGAAATAGGTCTCATTTTACATATTGAGACGCCCAAAGAACTTAACATTCATACCTATGGCCTAAATATAAATAAATTGAAAAAATGAAACGAACTTATTACTTAGGATTAATTGCCTTTACGACTGTTGGATTACTGTCATGTGGCGGAGATGAAACAACGACAATAACTGATGAGACGGTCACGGATGAAGTTTTTGTAGAACCATGTCCCGAATCATGTGACTTAACGGTTACCTATGATACTCAATCAAGAGGCTCAGACACAAGCACGTTTGTTTATGACGGAAGTTTTGATGTAGTTCAAACTTCAATTGTTTATTTCCACGATTCAACAATGGTGTTAAGAATTGATAACTATGAAGGCAGGAGAGAATCAGCTGATGACATAGAGCTTTATGTTAGTCTTTATACAAGGAATGGAGAAGTACTTGGAGAAGGAGAATATGGAGTAGACATTAAAGAATCTAGAAACTCAGGTTTACTTATTTATCCTGGTAAAGGTGGAATGCTTGTTTCCCCTTCACACCTATTAGAGGGTTCTATCACGATTACATCTTATTCAAAAGAGAAGGTTTGCGGAAATATGAATATTAGCATGAATGATGAAGCTGGAACCTACGGTTCTATTGCTGCTTCGGGAGACTTCATTGTTGAGAAATAAATTTGCAAAGCGATTTAACGCTAAAGAGAGTCCTATTAGGTTGGGCTCTCTTTTTTTATTCCTCTTCTATTTCTTTAGCGTCTGAAATTTGAGGAGGGTTAACCACTTTGGGCCTTGTTGGAACAACTGTGTAATTAATGATGATGCGTGGTTCATTTTCTACCGGAGACTGATAACCTTCTTTCCAATACTCCTCTTCAGGTTCTAAACCAAGATCTTCTTCAACTTCATAAGGCAGCTTAGGTGCTTGCGGACCATCTTTTCTATAATATATTGCCATTAAAATACCACTCAATAATCCCATTGAATGGGCTTCCCAAGAGACGCCAACTTTAGTCGGAAATATTCCCCAAACCATACTTCCGTAAAGGAAAATAACCATGAGCGAGATTGCCGCTACTTTCATGTTTTTTCTTAGAAAACCACTTAATACAAGGAATGAAGTTAAACCATAAATGACTCCACTCATTCCTATATGATATGAGTCTCTAGCCAAGAACCACATGCTCACACCAGTAAAGAAGTAAATGAACATAAAGGATTTTCCTGCGATTGTTCTGTAGTGATAAAAAAGTAGCCAGCTCAATAAGAACATGGGAACAGAATTATTTAGGATATGAGAATAGTCGTGAGTAGAATGTATAAAGGGCGAAGTAAAGATGCCTATTAATCCAGAGGTTTTAAGAGGATAGAGCCCGTACTTATAAAAGTCTAATTGAAAATTATAATCAACGAAGAAAACCAACCACATTGCGGCGACCATCAGAAATGCGATACCGAATGAGATTTTGGTTATTTTTCTTTCTATCATGATTAAAATTGAGCAAAGACCGAGCCTTTACTAAAATCCTGACAAGAAGGCAGAACTTTACTTATTCTACCGTTACTGACTTTGCTAAATTTCTTGGTTGATCTACATTACACTCTCTCATAACTGCGATATGGTATGAAAGTAATTGAAAAGGAACAGTTGCCAAAATTGGCACTAAAACCTCATCAGTGTCGGGAATCTCAATAAAATGATCAGCAATTTCTCTCACAGCGGTGTCGCCTTTAGTCACGACAGCGATAATTTTTCCTTTTCTCGCTTTAACTTCTTGGATGTTTGAGACTACTTTTTCGTAATGAGGTCCTTTTGTAGCAATTACAAACACAGGCATTTCCTCATCAATTAAAGCAATTGGTCCGTGTTTCATTTCAGCAGCAGGATAACCTTCTGCATGGATGTACGAAATTTCTTTAAGTTTCAAAGCGCCTTCTAATGCAATAGGGAAAGCACTTCCTCTTCCTAAGAATAATGCGTTTGAAGCATCCTTGTAAATTTCAGCAATTCCTTTAATGTAATCGTTACTCTTAAGTAGTTTTTCAATCTTACTAGGTAAAGCTTCCATTTCGTTTAGAAGATTGTTAAATCTTTCATCAGAAATAGTTCCTCTTTTCTTACCTATTGCCATAGCCATCATTGCTAAGACAGTAACTTGTGTAGTAAATGCTTTGGTAGATGCAACACCAATCTCTGGTCCCGCATGTGTATAAGATCCTGCATCAGTGATTCTAGATATAGAAGAACCAACAACATTAACAAGTCCAAGCAAGGTAGCTCCCTCGGCTTTTGCCATTTTCAAGGCGGCCATTGTATCAGCTGTTTCCCCTGATTGTGAAACCGCAATCACTACATCATTTTTTCTTATTACCGGATTTCTGTATCTGAATTCAGAAGCGTATTCAACTTCAACTGGAATCCTAGCTAAATCTTCAAAGTAATACTCTCCTACTAATGCAGCATGCCATGATGTTCCGCATGCGATAATGATAATTCTATCAGCATTTGCAATCTGATCTTCATAATCCTTAATACCTCCTAAGGAAATCCATCCTTCAGAAGCATTTAACCTTCCTCTGAAACTATCATGAATCGCTCTTGGCTGCTCATAAATTTCTTTCAACATGAAATGTTCGTATCCACCTTTTTCAAGTTCTTCTAATTGTAATTCTAATTCTTGAACGTAAGGTGAAACCTCAACATTAGCTATACTAATTATTCTAAGTCCGGTGTTCTTATCAATGATGGCAATTTGTTCATCTTCTAAATACACAACATTCTTAGTGTACTCAACAATCGGTGTCGCATCAGAAGCAACATAGTATTCATCTTCTCCAATCCCAATGACTAGGGGGGAACTCTTTCTTGCGCAAATAATTTTGTCAGGAGTATCTTTACAAATTACGGCTATTGCGTAAGCACCGTGAACTTCGTTTAATGACATTCTAACCGCCTCTTCAATTGAGACACCACTCTTCTTGTAAATTTCTTCAATTAAATGAACGAGTACTTCAGTGTCTGTTTCCGTTTTGAAATCATGCCCTCTCTTTGTGAGCTCTTTCTTGATGATATCATAGTTCTCAATAATTCCATTGTGAACTAAAACGATATTTCCGTCACTGCTAGAATGCGGATGTGCATTTGTGTCATTTGGCAAACCGTGAGTTGCCCAACGTGTATGTCCAATTCCAACACTTCCTTCTGTTGATTGGTCTCCAATGAAATCAACCAAATCTTGAACTTTGCCAGCTCGTTTGTAAACATTGAGGTTAGTATCCTTTTCTAAGAGTGCAATTCCTGCACTATCATATCCACGATATTCTAATCGGCTTAACCCTTTAATTAATACCGGATAGGCTTTTTTGTCTCCTATATATCCAACGATACCACACATAAGAAAATTGTTTTAGTAATCTGTATAAGTAATTTCTAACCTTGCTTTATCCTTAAGAGGACTATCAGGGCCATTAAAAATAACTCTTTCAACGGTTGAACCGAAAAAACTTGGAGAATAAATTCGGTAACCAGTGTTTTCTCTTGATCCATTTAGAATGGATTGAATTTCTTGAGTCATTAGAAATCTGAATTCTTTATTGTCTTGATCATAGTTTACAGTGTTCCCCGAAAGGGTTGATGACAAACTGTAATCCAATGTAAAGTCAGAAGTTCTTCCGTCAACTATTTTTGCAAGAAAAAGGCTAGCTGAAGGATCAAAGTAATCAGCGGTAAAATCCTGAACGGGCAATATTAGCACTGCTTTATTAATGATTTTTCTATCTTCATTACCATCTGCATCTTGATATAGATCCATGATGTGAGGAATTTCAATTACTGACCAAATGCCACTTCCTTGAGTATAGAACTCTTCTTGACCCAAAGATGAATCATTGAGAAGCGCTTCTACTTTCGTTCCAGTTCTGTCAAAATCGATTTTGTTATAACGAGCAGCTGAACTGTTTATGTTGAATGCATATTCTTTTGCAGTAGGATCTGTAGTTTCATGAAAAAACAAAGTCATTTTAGACAATGATTTTTCTAAACCGAAATACCATACTCCACCTTGATTAGCCGAAAGAGAACCCATGTTAACCTTAATGTATAATCCTTTGAACACAGAAACGAAAGCATCATCCGTAGCCATATTCCCGTTTTGGTTGATATCTAACAAATCTTGGCCAATTGTAAGGGGATCTAATAAAATTCTCAGGTGAGCTGATAAGGTATCATCTCCAACTATTTGTTCTTTAACATAGTTTGGAGTTATTTCAGCGCTTCCCGCTAAAACTAAATCTCCGCCTTCTAAAACAGGAGCCGTGAATGAATAGTAATCTTGATCTTCTCTAACCAAATCATCAGAAATTCTATAGATTTCTATTGAAATAGGGTCAGTTAAACTACCGTAGTAATTAATACCACCAAATGCCAAACCAAGGACAACAGAATCAACAATGACATCCGAAATGTCTGCTGCAAAAGAAGGGTTGGCTGATGAAAGTCTCAGTTGAGAAACTATACCGCAATCAACTTCACCAAAAATTGGATCATTATAATACCCGAGTAAATTTACAGACGTCTCATCTGACTCTAAAGAATCATGAATTTCAGAATAAGTTATTAAACTAAATGTGTCTGAGGTGATTACGTTAAGTGCATCTCCTTGTAAAGATTCTCCAATATTGCTTTCTTCTTTTTTACAAGAAGAAAGCATTACCAATATGCCTATAAAAAAAGTAGCGGAAAGTTGTTGAACTATCCGCTTACTTAATATTTGTTTAGAATTTAATCTCATTAATTTTCTACTAGTTCTTCTATTATCTGGTCGTAAAACTCATCCACTGGTTTAACGCAGCTTTCTTCAGGATAGTATTCTAGAAATGCAGTTCCTGAAGTTTTAATTTCTGCACTTAGCTTCTCATCAATAGTTTCACTTCCTTGGATTACTCCATCAGAAACGTTAATAGCCATTTTACTCAATGTCTCAAAATCAACATCTTTTAAAGAGGAAATATCTTCGTCTTTGAATCCGTCAAATTTAAGTTTTTCATAAAAGTTGGCATCCCAATTTTTGTTAAAAGAACTATCATATACTGAGTAGACAACTTTTGTGTCTTCAAAATGAGGGTCATCTTGATACAACTTCTTAATATATAAAGGAGTTAAAGCAGTCATCCAACCGTGACAGTGAATAATGTCTGGTTTCCAGCCTAATTTTTTAACAGTTTCCAAAACACCACGCCCAAAGAACATTGATCTTTCATCATTGTCATCAAAAAACTCACCTTTAGCATCAGTTAAAGTTGCCTTTCTCTTGAAAAAATCTTCGTTATCTATGAAATAAACCTGGATCTTTGCCTGAGGTACAGACGCCACTTTAATAATCAAAGGATGATCAATATCATTGATGATAAGATTCATTCCAGAAAGTCTAATTACTTCGTGTAATTGATGTCTTCTCTCATTGATACAACCAAATCGAGGCATAAATGCTCTGATTTCTTTCCCTGCTTCTTGAATCCCCTGCGGTAATTTACGCGCTGTACTTGAAATGTCTGATGGTGGCAAAAATGGAGTGATCTCTTGTGAGATAAATAATACTCTTTTCTTTTCCATAAAGTAAGTTAAACTTTTAAGTGTGCACAAAAGTACTAAAAAAATGCTAGATATTCAACGAAAACAATAGATTTGCTGCCTTCTAAGTACATCAAATTAAAGGATTAAGGTGAAAATTATTAGAACAATAGTTGAACTCAATGAGGAACTCAACTCTTTAAAAAGAAATAAACCTGATTTGATTGTTGGTCTTGTACCAACAATGGGAGCCCTCCATGATGGACATGCTAAACTCATCCAAAAATCAATACAACTGTGTGATATTGTGGTGGTAAGCGTTTTTGTTAACCCAACGCAATTCAACAATCTTGATGATTTAATAAAGTATCCTAGAAATGAAGATGATGATGCTGTAATACTAAACGAGGTAGGGTGCGACATCATGTTTTTGCCTTCCGTTGAAGAAGTTTACCCCGATTCTCAAAAGACAATAAAAATTGACTTAAATGGCTTAGATAATGTCATGGAAGGTGAATTTAGGCCAGGACATTTTGATGGAGTGGTAACGGTTGTCAATCGATTATTTGAAATGACGAATGCCGATAAAGCCTTTTTTGGGAAGAAAGACTACCAACAATTAGCTATCGTAAAAAGAATGGTTCAAGTTCTTGAATGGAATACTGAAATTGTAGGACTAGATATTGAACGATCTGAAAAAGGTTTAGCCTTATCTTCTAGAAACGCCAGGCTTTCTCAAGAACAATTAGATGATGCGTTAATCATTTATCGTTGTCTTCAATATGGCAAAGAACAATTCAAGACAATCAAATCTGCCTTAGAATTAACCTCCAAAATGAAAGTCTTTTTCAACAAGGGTGATCTAGAACTTGAATATCTGACTATTGTGGATAATCAGACCCTACAAATTATTGATCATGTAACTGAAAATTGCTCCGTATGTCTCGCTGCTTTTTGCGATAAAGTAAGGCTTATTGACAATCTTCAATTCAGTGATTTCTAGTATACTTTATTGGAACTAATGACCACGGCTACTATCACTATAGGATTTTATCAGTTAATGACCATCAACTAATAATTGACGGTTTGAGAGGCTTTACGTTATACTGAAACAAAACTTGAAATTGTTGGAGAAGCTCACAATGGTGAGGAGGCAATAAAACAGGCTTCGGTATTGAAACCTCATTTGATTCTAATGGACATAGAAATGCCAGGAATGACTGGAGTTCAAGCAAGTCAAGAATTAAAAAATGAAAACTGAGACATCAGAATTATAATAGCTTCCATGCATAAAGAAAGTTGATTAAAAAGCTCATTTCTTATGGTGTAGATGAATTAATCATGAGCGATAGAAGGGTAGATAATCACCGCACCAATTTGATGAAAAAATTGGAAGTTAATAATGTTGCCGGACCCGTTCGATTTGCATTCAAGAATGGTTTGATACATTAAAAAAACTATTAATAGCGACAGGCAAAAAGAAAATGGTTATTTTTGGCGTTCTAATTAGAAGAAAAACAACTTAATTATGTCATATTTATTCACATCTGAATCAGTTTCAGAAGGACACCCAGACAAAGTTTCAGATCAAATTTCTGATGCCTTAATTGACTACTTTATGGCTTTTGACCCTGAGTCAAAAGTTGCTTGTGAAACTCTTGTTACAACAGGATTAGTAGTTTTAGCAGGGGAGGTAAAGTCTAATGCATATTTAGATGTTCAACAAATAGCAAGAAATACAATTGCTAAAATTGGGTATACTAAATCTGAATACCAATTTGACGCTAAGTCTTGTGCAGTTATTTCTGCAATTCACGAGCAGTCGGATGATATTAATAGAGGTGTTGACAGATCTGACCCAATGGAACAAGGTGCTGGTGATCAAGGAATGATGTTTGGATATGCTACTACTGAGACGGAAAACTACATGCCGTTGGCACTAGATCTTTCTCATAAAATCTTGCAAGTTCTTGCAGATATGAGAAGAGAGATGACGGACATCAAATATTTGCGTCCTGATGCTAAATCACAAGTTACTATTGAATATAGTGATGATAACAAGCCTCAAAGAATTGATTCAATTGTTGTTTCAACTCAGCATGATGACTTTGATTCAAATGATGAAGTTATGTTGGCGAAAATTAAATCTGATATCGTTAATCTTTTGATTCCTAGAGTTAAAGCTGCTATGTCACCTGAGATTCAGGATTTGTTTAATGATCAGATTACATATCATATCAATCCAACTGGTAAGTTTGTTATTGGAGGTCCTCACGGAGATTCAGGATTGACCGGAAGAAAAATAATCGTTGATACGTACGGTGGTAAAGGTGCTCACGGTGGTGGCGCATTTTCAGGAAAAGACCCATCTAAAGTGGATAGATCTGGCGCTTATGCAACAAGACACATTGCTAAAAATGTTGTTGCTGCTGGTATTGCTGATGAAATTTTAGTTCAAGTATCTTATGCAATAGGAGTTGTTGAGCCAATGGGAATCTTTGTAGATACCTATGGCACATCTAAGGTTGACATGACTGATGGCGAAATCGCTAAGATTGTGACAGAAGTATTTGATATGCGTCCAGCTGCGATTGAGCAAAGATTAAAATTAAGAAACCCTATTTATTCTGAAACTGCTGCTTATGGTCACATGGGTAGACCTTCAGAACTTAAAACGGTGAAATTCGAAAATCAAGGAGTTGTTAAAGAACTTGAAGTAGAGACTTTCACTTGGGAAAAACTTGATTACGTTGATAAAGTAAAAGCAGCATTCGGTTTATAAGCTGAATTTTAAATAATTTGGAGCCTTGTTTATTAATTTAGACAAGGCTTTTTTTATGGATATATTTAGTTGGGGTTTGATTGGTTTGTTTGGTGGAAGCTTTGTTTCCGCTACATTAATTCCGTTCCCTTCTGAAGGCTTACTGATCACTTTTTTCGAAATGGGATATCCAGTATGGCTTTGTTTATCCATAGCAACAACCGGAAATACTTTAGGAGGTTTGACTAACTATGCTGTCGGCAGATTCGGCAGCTCTGACCTAATTAAACGCAAGTTCAAACTAGATGAAGAAAGACTAAATGCATGGAATAAGAGGTTTTCCAAATATGGACACTTCATTGGGTTGCTGGCTTGGCTTCCTATTATAGGTGACCCTTTAGTGGTGGCCTTGGGCTTTTTTAAAGTGAAGTTTTGGCCTCTCGCATTCATGGTCCTGATTGGTAAATTCGCACGTTATTTCGTAATTGCTTGGTTCTATTTATAAGATTTGTTGAAAGCGGGAAGTAGTTTTTATGCTTCAATTAGCCTGAAAAATTCTCTTTTCAAGCGCTTTTTTGTCCAAATACTTCTAATAATTAATACCCAAAAGCACAAAAAACACATTTTTTTCAATAGAAAGGAGGATTTATTTTCACCTAAGAAGGCAACCGTCCTAAAACGGTTTAATATGCACGCATAACAATGTTATTTATTCTTTTAAAAAATTATTTTCTGCCAAAAATCTTGAATAATAAGGCTTTTGAGGGCCTTTTTTTCTTGACAGGCACCTAATTAATTCACTAACTTAAATGGAAACCAATTACAACTATCAAAATTTATCAAACATGAATAGCTGTACAAAATCCTACCCCTATGAAATTAGTCACAACCAAAAAGGTAAAAGAAGAAGCATGCAGTAAACTTTACCTAAACAATTCAATATCAAGATTCATTGCCTTGCTAATTTTCACATTTAGCTTTGCATTCAACGCATCAGCAACTCACGTTGTTGGCGGAGGAATCACCTACCAGCAATTAGAAAATGACGATTACTTATTAACTGTCAGGCTCTATGCAGATTGTTCTCCTACAACAGCTAACATTCCAAATAACGTCAATGTGACTTGTAGAAGAGGGTTTGATGGATCAAATCCTGCCCCTTACGGAAGCTTTGTTCTACCCCGAATCAGCAGAGACACTCTTTCTCTTGACGCACCATCTTGTGCATTTGATCCAGGAATCTGTGTTGAAGAGGCAGTCTATCAAGCTATAATAACTCTTCCTCAAGGTTTAGGTGGATATCACTTGTATTATACAATCTGTTGTAGAAACGGAACTATTGCAAATATCATCAATCCATTAAACGCTCAAGAAACATTTTACGCTTATGTTCCAGATAAAAGTGTAATTCTAGTGAACTCAAGTCCTTACTTTAATGACATTCCACCGGTTTATGTTTGTGCAGGACAAGTTTTAAATTTGAATTTTTCAGCTTCTGATTTTGATGGAGACCAATTAGTATACTCTTTCTATACGCCTTTTGACGGTCAAAATAATGGCGGAATCACTTACGGCCCTGGTTTACCTCCTAACAACATTAATATTTCTCCAGTGGACTGGCAGCCCGGTTTTGGTGCTACAGATCCTTTAGATGCGGGTGCAGGTCTATTACCGGGATTAAATATCTCTACTGGTGGAGTGATAACGGGAATACCAATTGCTCCTGGTCAATACGTAGTTGGTGTAATGGTTGACGAATACAGAAATGGACTATTGATTGGCAGAATCACAAGAGACTTTCAGTTTAACGTTCTTAATTGCCCTCCTCCAAATCAAGCAGGAATCGATATTGTTACAAATTGTAATGGGTTGGGTGTTGACTTTTTAAACACAAGCACTGGTTTAATAGGAGACTATTGGTGGGATTTCGGAACTATAAATCCAGCTGATTCATCTATCATATTTGAACCTTCATTCACTTTTCCATCCCCTGGAACTTATGAGATTACTCTTATTGTTGAAAAAGGATTAGAATGCGCAGACACTATTCAATATCAACTTCAAGTTGAAAATCCAGTAGCTTTTGCCATTGATGCCGATTCTATTTCTTGC
>JBLFXO010000086.1:0-11740 GCA_047609865.1 Arenicella sp. | reverse complement strand
TAATTTAGATTCAAATGTGGAATCGGTGAATATTACTGCAGATTCAGGGACTAGTATAAACTACATAGGATGTCCAGGTGTTATTGGACTTGAAGATTTATCTGGAACTGAAAATGTCACATTCACAGCAGGAAATTCATACACCATGTTTGTTCAGTTTGGAACATGTGGAGGTAACTGGGCAGGTGCCGGAGAAGTGTATATCGATTTCAATTTGGACGAAATATTTGACTTCAGTGAAATAGTTGGATCATGGTCAGGAACCCCCCCCACAGCGATCAGTACATTTAATTTCACTGTTCCCGCTGGCAGTATGGACGGCATAGGACGAATAAGAGTAATTCAAGACGAAAGCTCGAGTAATCCGGTCAATCCTTGCGCATCCTTTACTTGGGGTTCTGTAGTTGATTTCGGAATGACAATCACTGGAGGTGTAGATTGTGGAGCTTACGTTGGTAACTCTATGGACGACCCAAGACCTGTATCCGCTCTACCCTATCAAGAAAATCATAATTCTTCATTTTGCTATTCCAATGAAGACCCGGTTTACAGTTCGCCAGATGTATATTATCAATTAGTTCTTTCTGATTTCAACTTAGACTACATTAATGTTTCACTTTGTGGATCTTCGTTTGATACTTACTTATCAATCCAAGATTTAGATACAAATGTGCTTTTCGTAAATGATGATGATGGAATATGCTCTCCACAATCGGCATTAACATTTCCAACAATCGGATTAGACACTGTCTTAGTTTTGGTTCAGGGATGGGGTAATGAATCGGGGGATTATGAAATTAATATTGAAGAAGATATTTCTGCTTCAATTCAGAACTTAGACTCCAAGCGTTTAGAAATCTTCCCAAATCCAGCTAGAAATTCCATCACAATAAAAAACTTGAACTCTCAAGTTGAATATGTTATCTTTAATGAATTGGGGGCTGAAGTTCAAAAAGGAACTACTTCGAACCTAGAGCAAATTGACATCACTGGTTTGAAAGCTGGCATTTATCCAGTTCAAATTATTGCCAATGATAAGCATGAATTTTTCAAATTAATTATCCACTAGATGAAGAACTTAAACCTACTCGTATTCTTTTTATTGTTCTCAAGTGCTGATAGCTTTGCGATATCCAACTGGACCCAGAAGGCGAATTTCGGTGGCACAGCAAGACATAGAACGACCTCTTTTGCTATAGGAAACAAAGGTTATATGGGGCTGGGTCACTACAATTCTGGCCCAGGCGGAAACATCCACCTCGCTGATTTTTGGGAATATGATACAGGCTCAAATGCTTGGACGCAAAAAGCAGATTTTGGTGGCGGACAGCGATATCACGCAGTTGGTGAAGCTTTCGGAAACAAGGCATATGTTGGAACAGGTAGAGCGCTTGGCGGTGTATTAATGACAGATTGGTGGGAATTTGATCCAATTGCAAATACATGGACCTTAAAAGCTGCATTTCCTGGGGTCGGGCGCAGAGGTGCTGTGACATTTATAATTGACGATTACATTTTTGTTGGAACTGGTCAAGTACCCACAGGTTACACAGATGATTTCTTTGCTTATGATGTAGTAAATGATCAATGGCTAGGAGGAATTGCTCCATTTCCTGGCTCAGCAAGAACATCAGCTGCATCTTTTACTATTGAAAACAAAGGATATGTAGGAACAGGAGGCGTTGGTTGTGGAACTACTGACTTTTATGAATACAAATTAACCACGAACCAATGGATTCAAAGAGCTGACGTAGGAAATCTTATTAGACAAGAAGCGGCAGGCTTTTCTGTCAATGGCTTAGGATATATTGCCGCTGGTGATAATTGTTCAAGCGGTGAAAACTATCAAGATGTATGGGAATATGATCCGACCCTTGATACTTGGACTCAAATTGATGATTTTGGAGGCTCAGCTAGAAGATATCTTGATGCTTTCGTAATTGGAAATAGAGCCTTTTGTGGACTAGGTACAAGCGGTGTTAACTATTCTGACTTATGGGAGTTTGATGCCTTCTTATCCACTATTCAAAGAGATTTGGAATCTATTCAAGTAGATATTTATCCTAACCCTGTTATTCATAATGCTAATTTCGTTTTATCTTCTATACCTCAAGGAGGAACAGCTAGTATGTTCGAACTGAAGATCATGTCTTTAGATGGGAAATTAGTTTATAATGAAAGATTTAAAAGTCAAAAATTGAACTTTGATCGAAACGGATTGCCTTCAGGAATCTATGTTTATCACATTACTTATGAGAGTCAAACAATTAGAAACGGAAAGATTATTCTTGAATAATTCAATCAAAATATCAATAGCAATATTCTTTTTTGGGATAGCTTTTACTAGCTACTCTTCAAACGAGGTGTGGAATCAAAAAAGCAGCCTGCCTGGTGAAGCTAGACACAGAGCTACCGGATTCTCAATTGGAAACAAAGGCTATGTCGGATTAGGACATTACAATTCTGGACCAAACGGTAACGTTCAAAAAGAAGATATTTGGGAATATGACCCCGGCTCTGAGTCTTGGACACAGAAAGCAGATTATGGTTTTGGTGGAACATATGGAGCTACGGCGTTTACTATAGGTCAATTTGCTTATGTAGGTGCTCATGTGAATAACGGCTCACAATTTTACAAGTTTGATCCAATAGCCAATACATGGACGTTAATTGCTCCTTCTCCAAACGTTCAAAGTGAGCGTTGTTCTTTTACCATTGGTGACTTTGGATACGTAATGTACGCTAACAATGTCGTTAGATATGATCCATTAACTGACACATGGACAGATATGGGCTCAACCCCAGGATATGTCTATGCATGGTCTTCTGCCTTTAGCATTGGTGATAAGGGATACTTATTGGCATCAGGATCACTGTTTGAATACAAACCAAATACTAACGCTTGGGCATGGCGCGCTCCTTTCCCTGGATTAGCAACGGGTGGTAGAGTTGTCTTTACTTCACATGGAAAAGGTTATGTATTTGGAGGTTATGTAGGCGGTCTAAGCGAAACAACGAACCAACTTTGGGAATTCAACCCAACAACTAACGAATGGACCCAAGAAGAAGACTTACCTGGAGCAACGAGAAGATTTTCATCTGCTTTTACAATAGGAAACAAAGGTTTTATTTGTACAGGAACGAATGGAACTAACATGAAAGATCTTTGGGAGTTTGATCAATTATTAAGCACAACAACCGAAGATAAAATTAGTTTTAACATTTATCCAAACCCGACTCAGGGAGTGATCAGTATCCAATTTGAAACACTCGATATTGAAAAAGTGTCCATTTCTATACTTGATATAAGCGGAAAAGAAGTCCTTAGATTAAAACCAACAAGTCAATCTTTTGAGTTGGACATCACAGAATTAAACAATGGGATTTACATTTGTGCCATCATAAGCGACAATCAACTTATTGGAACAGAAAAAATAACTAAATATTGATGAAAAAAACTTTACTATTTGTATTCCTCTTTGGATGCCTAACATCATTTTCTCAGCAAAACACTTGGACAAAAAAAGCATCTTTTGGAGGCCTTAAAAGAGCTAGAGGTATTGCCTTTGCAATAGGTGATTACGGTTACGCTGGCATGGGAGAAGACACGGTCGAAATGACTAATAATGATCTTTGGAGATATGATCCAGTATTTGATGTTTGGTCTCAAATGATGACTCTTCCTGCATCTACTAGAAGAAATGCAAGCGCAACTACAATTGGTGATAAAGGTTATGTAGGGATGGGTGCAGATTCATCTGTTGCTTTCATGGGTACTATTCGAGACGATTGGTGGGAATACGATCCAGTAGCTAATGGGTGGACACAAAAAGCTAACTACCCTGGTGGCTATGATGTCTTCAATAATACTGGACTTCAAGGAATCTATTTCGCTACGGCTTTTAATATTGGAACCAAAGGATATGTATGCGGAGGAAAAATGGGATCTGATTCTTACGGAACTGATTTATGGGAATATGACCCTGTACTGGATAGTTGGACAAGATTAGCCGATTTCCCTGGTGGAGACAGATATCAGATGTCAAGTTTCGGAGTTGAAGGAAAAGGGTATGTAGGAATGGGAATCGATCATGATTTATATAGAAAAGATTGGTGGCAGTACGATCCAAATCTTGATTCATGGACTGAAGTATCATCATTACCAGGAACAGAAAGAGGTTCTTCGGCATCTTTCGTATTATCATCAAGGGCTTATATAGTATTTGGTTCTGATGGAGGATATAAAGATGAGCTTTGGGAATACAACCCATTCACGGACTCTTGGAATATTAAAGCAAATTTCCCTGCTGACGGAAGAAAAAACGGATTTGCATTTTCAATAGGCAACAAAGGTTATGCTGGAACTGGAAAAGGTGCTTCAGGAAAACGAAAAAGCTTCTGGGAATACTCACCACTCCTGCCAGTGAGTATTGATGAGTTTGAAAATTCTATCAGTGTTTACCCTAATCCAGCAAAAGAAAATATTAACGTTAATATTGATATCTCAGGTTTAAACAACATTATATTATTGGATTTAACCGGAAGAGCTGTATTTGCTGAAGCTACATCAAAATCTAGCTTTCAAATCAATTCAGAAAACTTTGCTTCTGGAACATATATTCTGTCAATTGAGAATAAAGAAAATTCATTGCTTAGAACAACTAAAAAGATTACGATTTTATGAGAATAGCACTTACAATATTAATTTCCGCTGTTTCTCTAAGCATACTCAGTCAGGACATTTGGATACAAAGAGACACAATCAATGGTTCTAAAAGAGCTAATGCTGCCTCATTTGTTTTAGAAGATGACGGATATCTAATTTCTGGTTATGATGGATTTAACAAAAAGAAAAGTTCGGTTTCTTACGACATTGACCAAGATGATTGGGATGGAGAACTTTCGTTAGGCGGCTTATCAGGAGACGGTCTTAACAGGTCTTCCGCTTTAGGTTTTGCATCTGGACTTTACGGATATATTACAGGAGGCGAAGGAACTGGGTTCTTATTCAATGATCTTTGGCAATACGACAGATACAATGAAGTATGGACTCAAATGGCTGACTTTGGTGGAGAGGCAAGAACTCAAGCTGTAGTTTTTGAAATTGACGACACAGCTTATGTTGGATTAGGAAAAGGTGCTGATTTATCTACTTTTTATGATGATTTCTGGAAGTATAATCCAACGTTAAATAGTTGGTCAGAGATTACTGCATTTCCAGGCACACCGAGAGTTGATGCTGTAGCCACTGACATGACAGGGAGAGGATATGTCGGCCTAGGTTATGATGGATCAACTTATGCCACAGATTTTTATCAGTACTACCCCACTACAGATTCTTGGACACCGATAGCTAGTTTCCCTGGTCCTGCAAGAATCAATGCAGTTAGTTTTGCAATCTTTCCTCAATTATTTGTGACCACAGGTGATGATGGATTTAATTATCTAAATGACACTTGGGAGTATAATTACTTTGGAGACGTTTGGACACAAAGGGCTGACTTCCCTGGTGACCCGAGATCAGGAGCATCAACATTCATTATTGAAAGCAGGCCATTTGTAGGAAGTGGTTTCAGTTCAGGAGTATACTATGATGATTTTTACGAATACACCCTCCTACTATCAGAGGAAGAATTAGTTATTGAAGACTTCAAAGTCTTTCCTAATCCAACATCAGATCAAGTGATGATTCAACTCAATGATTCTCCTGAAAATTTTGATATAAAATTATACTCGTCAAATGGTCAGGAAATTATGATTTCTCCTAATTTAGCAGGAAATCAAATTCAAATTGACTTAAATGAAATCGCACCAGGAACCTATTTTATCGGGATTTATGAAGCAAACAAAATGCTTGAACTCAAGAAAGTTGTTCGTCTCTAAGGAATTCTTTTTTGCTGGATTGACCATACTTCTGATAGCTTCGTGCAAAGAAGAAATGGCGGAAGCCGACAGCAATTCTATTGTCTCAAACGAGCAACCTGTGGAGGATATAATTTCTGATCATCCTGATGATTTTACTATCACGAAGACAATCATTGACTTCAATGATGAAGACTCAAGATATGACTACCAAACAATATTTACATCTTCTCAAGGCTGGGGATACCAGCTATTGGATAGTGGAAAAGTGTTCATAAATCAACCACATATTCCAGCAGTTTCGGGAAATGAAGGATTCAGTTCAGAAGAAAAGGCCATTACTTGTGCAGAATTTGCATTAACGAAAGTGCATTTAGGCATGATTCCCCCTACTCTAACCAAAGATGAGTTAGATAGCTTAGGCGTTCTCAATTAATCTAAATCGAACCAATATTATAAATATCTTTGTACCACAATTGACTTAAATGAAGATTATCATTACGGGAGCAGGGGCTGTTGGATTACACATTGCAAAAATGATGGCAAGTGAATCTCAGGACATCTACTTAATTGATCAAAACAAGGAAAGGTTAAATTACATTCAATCTCAAATTGATGTATTCGCCATTCACGGTGACGCTAAGTCGATTTCTATCCTCAAGGAGGCTCAAGTAGAGAGTTGTGACTTGCTAATAGCGGCAACCGCATCTGAAGAGACTAATTTACTTGTATCCATTTTAGCCAAAAAATTCGGAGCAAAAAGAACAATCGCGAGAATCAACAATTTAGAAATGAAAGATGAAGAGAACGTAAAGCTTCTCGAATCTTTAGGTGTAGATACCCTAATCTCTCCCGTACAGCTTGCAGCAGAAGAAATTATTAGACTGGTTGATAACTCGGTATTTACAGATGATCATGAATTTGAAGATGGTAAACTAACTGTATTTGGTATTCCAATTGATGACAGCAGTCCATTAAAAAACAAAACAATTGAAGAAAGTTCATACTTAAATCCTGACTTAAACTTTAAGCCCATTGCTCTTCACAGAAAAGAGGAAACGTTAATCGTAACAAGCGAAACCCGGATAATGGAAGATGACATTGTCTATTTTATTTCTAATCAAGAAGCTATAGATGATGTTATTGAAATTTGCGGTAAAGTAAGATTTGAGATTAACAACATTATGATTTTAGGAGGTAGTGCGATTGGAGTGCTAACCGCAGAACTTCTGCAAAACAACTATAAGGTTACTCTTATTGAAAAAAACAGAGAACTTGCTGAAGAAATAGCGGGCAAATTAAAAAACACTCTGGTCTTAAACATTGATGGCAGAGATGTTGCGGCTATTGAAGAAGAAGGATTAACAGATATGGATGCATTCATTGCTGTAACGGGAGATTCTGAATCAAATATTATGTCTTCATTGGTTGCCAAAAATCATGGCGTAAAGAAAACTATCGCGAGAGTTGAGAACGTAGATTACATTCACTTATCTCAAAACATTGGAATTGACACGCTAATCAATAAGAAAATAATTGCAGCAAGTAATATTTTCAAATACGTAAGAAAAGGTGATGTCACAGCAATAGCTAATCTTCACGGAGTGGATGCTGAGATCATAGAATTTGTAGTTAAACCAAACTCTAAAGTCACAAGAAAGAGAATTAGAGACTTGAAATTCCCTAAAAACGCAAACATTTGTGGAGTTGTTAGAAATAACATAGGGTTCATTCCTTTCGGTGGGTTTCAACTGGAAGAAGACGACAGAGCTGTTGTTTTCTCATTGACAGAATCAATTCATTTAATAGAAAAATTCTTTCAGTAAATGGGAAGAAGTCTCGTCAGTAGAAATGTAACCGCCTACGTTGTTTCAACCATTATCATTATTATGGGGATTTTGATGCTTCCGGCATTGGGATTTTCAATCTATTATCAAGAGTCTGATTTCGAACCCATCCTCTATTCTGTATTAATTACACTATTTATTGGCTGTGCGCTTAGATTCCTAACTCGTAAAAGTAAAGATGCAGAGATTAAGAAGAGAGACGGTTATTTAATTGTAACACTCAGTTGGCTATCTATGGCTGTATTTGGAACCCTGCCCTACCTAATTGGAAACTATATCCCAGACGTATCAGACGCATTCTTTGAATCTATGTCTGGCTTAACAACAACTGGAGCGACAATTTTAGATGACATTGAGTCCCTTCCTCACGGAATTCTCTTTTGGAGGTCAATGACTCAGTGGATTGGCGGGATGGGAATTATTGTTTTAACGATTGCCATTTTACCGCTATTGGGAATTGGAGGAATGGAACTCTTCGTTGCTGAAGCACCTGGCCCCACTAAAGATAAGATCCATCCAAGAATTAAAGAAACAGCGAAACGTCTTTGGATTATCTATTTGATGTTGACGGTAGCCGAGACGGTCATTTTGATGTTTTGTGGAATGAATTTCTTTGATGCAATAAACCACTCATTAACTACCAATTCAACTGGTGGATTTTCAACGAAACAAGACAGCATTGCCGCATTCAATTCTCCTGTAATAGAAATGGTAATTATGTTCTTTATGTTTGTCGCTGGAACAAATTTTACTTTAATTTATTTCGGATTCAAAGGAAAGATCTCTCGTTTCTGGCACAATGATGAGTTCAAATGGTACTTCGGTGCAGTGATCGGTCTAATAGTAATTCTTACACCAATAATATGGATGGAAACAGATTTAAGCTTCTTTAGATCCTTGAGAGATGTCTCTTTCCAAGTGGTAAGTATTATAACAACTACAGGTTATGCAACGGCCGACTATACCTTTTGGGGCCCTTTAGCAACCTTTGTATTCTTTTTACTTCTCTTCTCGGGAGCCTCAGCTGGATCAACTTCTGGTGGAATTAAAATTGTCAGAATAGTTCTTTTAATGAAGAATGGTTTTCTTGAATTTAAAAAGAGACTTCATCCAAATGCGATTCTCCCGGTACATTTAAACAAACAATCTGTTTCGTCAAAGATTATCTACAATTTGCTCGCCTTTATATTTCTTTATCTTTTCATCTTTGTATTAGGAGCTCTAGCCATGACAGCTCTCGGGGAGACATTTGATGTAGCACTCTCCTCTGTCGCTACGTCATTAGGAAACGTTGGTCCTGGTATTTCAGAGATCAGTCCTTCTCATACTTTTTCAAATATTTCAGATCCCGGAAAATGGGTCTTATCCTTCTTAATGCTCTTTGGTAGATTAGAACTTTTCACTGTTGCTCTTCTCTTCACTCCATACTATTGGCGAAGAAATTAACCAAAAAAGTATACTTTTCAACATTCACTAAAGCAATCACCTTTTAAGTTAGATTTGCTTTAGTGAAAAACCCAAATCAAATATTAAAGGATGTCTTTGGATACGACCAATTTAGACCTGGACAACTAGAAATAATTGAACATGCTTTGGCCAATCAGGATGGCTTAGCGATCATGCCCACTGGTGGAGGTAAATCCATCTGCTTTCAGATTCCGGCTATGATAAAGCCGAATACAACCATTGTGATTTCTCCTTTGATTTCGTTGATGAAAGATCAGGTTGAATCACTGAGGTCAAATGGTGTCGATTGTGCATACTTCAACAGCACCTTGCCTGAATCTGCGAAATCCATTATTTATGGCCAAGCCATGAATAATGAGCTTGATTTGTTATACATGTCACCTGAAACTTTTGTTAGTGGTATTGATTGGGTTCAAAAGATCCCAATCTCAATGCTAGCTGTAGATGAAGCGCACTGTGTTTCAATGTGGGGACATGATTTCAGACCAGAATATCAAATGATAGGTAATCTCAGAAAGCATTTCGAGAATATTCCCGTCATGGCCTTTACTGCGACCGCTGACAAAGTGACCAGAGGAGATATTTGTGAAAAATTATCACTCCATACGCCTTCTACTTTTATCTCTTCCTTTGATAGACCGAACTTATCATTAGCAGTTAGATCACAAATACCTAAAAAACAAAAACAAAAGGAAATTGTACAATTCTTGGATGAAAGAACAGATCAATCTGGAATTATATATTGCCTTTCAAGAAAAGAATGTGAAGGATGGTCAGCATTTTTAAATAGCAGCGGATTTAACGCGAGGCATTACCATGCTGGCCTGCCAAATCAAGAAAGAGAAGAAGTTCAAGATGGATTCATAAACGATAATTACCAGGTGATTTGTGCGACTATCGCGTTTGGGATGGGGATTGACAAATCCAACGTAAGATGGGTTATCCACAATAATTTACCTAAGAACATTGAAGGATACTATCAAGAAATTGGACGTGCCGGCAGAGATGGTTTACCAAGTGAAACAATTCTCTACTACAACTACAGAGACGTTGTTTTATTAAATGATTTCGTAGCAGAAAGTGAATTCAAACATGTTTACCATGAGAAGATCAACAGAATGCTCAAGTACGCAGAAGCTGATTCATGTCGAAGAAGGATTCTATTGGCCTATTTTGGTGAGCACCTAATTGAAGATTGCGGAAACTGTGACATCTGTGATAATCCACCTGATTTTATTGATGGAAATATTATTGCTCAAAAAGCACTCTCAGCTGTTATTAGATCAAAACAAACACTTGGACTTAACCTTTTGGTAAATGTCTTGAGAGGAGCCAAAACGGTAGAAGTATTTGAAAGAGGATTAGAAAAACTAAAAACCTATGGAGCCGGTGTAGAGTTCTCCTATAAAGAATGGCAGCACTTCATAAACCATATAGTAAATCAAGGTATTCTAGAGATTGGGTACGACAACAACTTAAGACTTCAGACTACAGAACTTAGTGAAGATGTCTTGAATGGTAAACTAGATGTGAAGATTACAGCCTTCTCCGAGAAGAATATCAAGTCAGCCAAAAAGGTTAAAAAATCTGCAGGGGGAATTGGCGAGGTTGACGAATCCTTAATGGGAATGTTGAAGGCTTGGAGAAAAGAAAAAGCTCAAGCCAATTCTGTTCCCGCTTACGTTATTTTTCATGACGCTACACTGAATGAACTCTCTTCCATAAAACCAACATCACTTAAGGATCTTCAAAACATTCAGGGATTCGGAAAAGTAAAAATTGATCGATTCGGAAAGGATATTTTGAATATGATAAAACAGAAATCCTCTAAGATTTCCACCTCCCAAAAGACCTTATTACTTTACAAAGAAGGTCTTTCAATCACTTCAATAGCGGAGCAAAGAGAATTGAGTGAGCAAACCGTTATCAATCATCTAGCAAAACTTGTTGAAGAAGGAGAAGAGATTGATTTGACTCAATACATATCTGAATTTGAAATTCAAAAAATTAAAGAAGTCAGTGACAAAACAAATAACCTTTTGCAACTAAAACCTTTACATCAGGCATTAAATGGTGAATTTGATTACGCAAAAATTTCTCTAGCGGTCGCAATAATTTCTCAAAGAAAAGCAGAATTTACTTAGCCTTTGACTCAATATCATGTCCAGCAGAAAGCATGATTGCAAATGGTTTAGTTTTCGGGAATTGATTAAGAACAATCATGAGTGTTACAGTGATCGGTACACATAAGAACATTCCAGCTACATTCCATATTGCTCCCCAAAATGCTAAGGCCAAAATAACCACCAGCGGACTCAAGTTGAGTGATTTACCTACCAGTCGAGGCTCAATAATATTTCCGATAACAACTTGAGTAGCACTCAAAATGGCAAGTAGTGACAAGGTTATCACAGGATCTCCAAATTGTAAAATGCTCACTAAAGTCGGAAATACTATGGCCACAAAAGCTCCCACGAATGGAATAAAATTCAGTAAGAACGCCAGAAAGGCCCAGAGATAAGCAAAGTCTACTCCAAAACTAAGCAACACAATTAAAGTGATGA
>JBLFXO010000085.1:0-11774 GCA_047609865.1 Arenicella sp. | reverse complement strand
CGGTACTTGAAATTAGAATAACAAATAACAAGATGCCAGCATCAAACTCGGGGATTTCAAAATGAGGGTGTGCCCCGATAACGAAGAACAGAAGAATGGTAATCAACCCTCTGGGCGCTATGTATAGTTGCGGAATAAAATCCGTTTTTACAATCATCTTTAACACAAGCAATCTCACAGTATAAAGTATTGCAATAATGGCCGCTGAAACCATAGCTACATTTAAATTGAAGATAGAGTCTATAGTGATAAACATCCCAAACAGAACAAAAAAGAAAGTTCTAATGACAAAGGCTGATTCCAAAGTTAAAATATGAAAGTCATGCATAATCGGTTTTGTTTTTTTCTCATCAAAATACTTACTCAGCCTGCCTTTGAAAAATAGCTTGGAGTTATTTAACACAAGCCCAAAAGCAAGGATTATTAAGAGAGAAGAAAGATGCATTTTTTTACCTAAGGCAAACACAAACATCAACAAAGAAATGACCAAAAAGAGCTTTACTTGAGAAGTTAAACGCTGAAAAATATAAACCATGATATATGCCAAAATAATTGACGCTACCAAGGTCACGACTATGTTAATTCCAATGTCAAGCGCAATGTCGGCTGCTCCATTACTGTGCTCAGATCCAATCAAGAAATAGAACACCATAATTCCCAATATGTCAGAGAAGGTGCTTTCATACACCATGAATTCTTTTTTTGCACCAGTAAGCCCACCAACAGAAGGAATGATGATGGCTGAACTCATGATGGAGAGTGGCACGGCATATACTAGACAGCTGACAAAGTTATCTGCACCAGGAACTAAGAAATGGATAATAAACGCAATAGCAACTGAAGAAACAATTAAGGCGACTAAAGCCACAAAAAAGGAATTGATGATGAGTTTCGTTTTCTCCTTCTCTAATTTTAAATCAAGTGCTGCCTCCAGCACAATCATCACTAAGCCAATATTTCCGACTATTTCAAGTGTGCTTAATTTTGCAAATTTCTCAACATCAAACTTTCCGTTTTCTGCGGCGAGTTCTTGAATTACGACACCCAGAGCGATCAGCATCAGTACAGATGGAATATTCGTTTTCTTGGCGAATATGTTGAAGAAAAAAGAAATTATTATAATTCCTGAAATGCCGATTATGAGTTCGTAAGTATCCAATTTAGTTTGTTTTATATTTAGGGAATGTCACATAAAAAGAAGTGTCCTTATTGAGTTCTGACTCAAACCAGATGCTTCCTTTCATATTTTCTACTATCTGTTTAGACATGGCTAAGCCAAGTCCAGTTCCTTTTGATTTCGTTGTAAAGTAGGGTACAAATATTCTGTCTTTAGCTTCTTCATCAATTCCAATTCCATTATCAATTACCTCAACTTGATAAGTATCTGCTGACTCAGTAATTTCAACTCTGACTTGAGCCGATTCACCAACCGGAACGGCCTGAATGGCATTCTTAATTAGGTTGTTGAAGACACGTAACAGTAGGTCTTTATCTGCCCAAATTGTGCCATCATCCTCTAAGTCAACTTTCAATTCTACTGAGTGTTCATCATACTCTGAGAATGTGGCCACAGCACTTTTCACTATTTCTGTCAAGTCTAATTCTGACTCATTAGCTTTAGGCATTTTGGCGAAATTCGAGAATTCATTTGCAATCTTGGTGAGTGCGTCTATTTGCTCAATTAAGGATTTAGAAACTCTATCCAACTTCTCAGCAGACTCCTCATCCGCTACTTTCACTGACCTTTTTAAATGCTGAATAGACAGCTTCATAGGTGTGAGTGGATTCTTAATCTCGTGGGCAACTTGTTTAGCCATTTCTCTCCATGCACTTTCCCTTTCACTCTTGGCCATTGTCTCTGCGTTCTTTTGCAGTTCCCCCACTTTGATATTGTACTCTTTCACGAGTTGCCCTATCTCATCCGTCCCTTCGTATTCAATAGGTTTATTAGTAGATCCAATTTGTACATTTCGCAAACTATCTTGAATGTATTTCAAAGGGCGTGTTAACCTGTTGGATACCGTAATCGCCAGGATAGTAGATACAGCGAGCATAAGAACCATAATGTTTATAATAGCTAATAAGAAAGCGGAGATTTGATCTTCAAATTCATCTTGCCGAGAGAAATATTGCACATTCAAATAAGCCAAAAACTCTCCTTTTTTGTTGAAGAAAGGGGCATAGGCCGATAAATAATTCAATTCGCCAATATGCTCACTGTGTACGTATTCACTCTTGTTTTCTAAGTGAACTTGCTGAAATGCATTCTGATTAACCTTACCAGAGAGCAATCCTTTAGAATAGATTTTTGGCTGAGAAGATGCTAAAAGATTTCCCTCCGTATTGTAGACGTTAATATCCGTCACAAAAACCTTTGAAAACTTCTTGAGAAGATATTCTAAATAATCTTCCATATCATCTTTTAACTCTGAATCATCTTTGAGTTTAGATTCTAATTCCGTTTTTACAGATCCCAATTTCTCCGTGATGAATCCTCTATTATTTTCTAGGTATTGGTCTTTTACGAAAGTACCTGCTCCCACCGCAAAAGCAACTAAAGTCACCAAAATAAGACCAATAAGTACTGTCTGAATTTTTACATTAAGTTTAATGTTCTTAAATGATATTCCTGTTTCTAATTGTTTAAACCCAAGAGGAATGAGCAATAATCCTCCAAAAATAATTAGCAAGTAAGAGAATGAAGTGAAGAGTGAAAGGTTAGATTTCGACTTCTTAGAAAGAATTGTTTTAAAGCCATCCACTTCAGAAAACACATAATGATTGTACTCAGAATAATCAACGAAGCCATTGGTCGACCTCCAGCGGTCACCAACAGTGGGGTATGCGAAGTCTCCCTTTTTACTTACCAGCTTGCCATCAACATACTTCGCAATGGAATAATGTTTGAGTTTATTGAAGGTGTTTGACCCTTCATCTAGCAGCAAAGAAGGTAGGCCGATATCTTCTGGGAACTTTTTTGACCTCATCTCAGTAATCAAATACCCTCTTATTGAATCTGCTTCTTGAATTGGATACTTACAGATATACGTTAACTTATCAGTATAATCTTTAACAAAATACATGTGTTTATTGATGTCAGACTTCTTTGAACTGTTAACAATTATATCTGTGAACGAAGACATATCCTTCTGGTTGAAATTGCCGAAATCAATCATTCTTTCCTCACTTACATCAAAAAGAAAAAATTTGAGATCAAAATCTCCTTTGAGTTTAGAGAAGTAATTGGCTTCTAGGTCTTCACTAAATTCATTCTGATTGAACGAGCCTGCAAAGTACTTCTCGAGAGTACTCGATTTATTCAACGCTTTTTCAACATCTTCATAATCAAACTCTGAAACCGGATCTTTATCTTGTGCAATTAAAGCTGCTTGAGCAATTCTTAACTCTCTCTCATTGTTATCAGAATAACCTTGCAGGATGTATGCCGCATAAAAGGCAATGAAGGCTACAACACTGATAACGTGAACAAACTTGTAATCCTTCTCTTTAAACTGAAACCAGAGTAATGAACCACTCAATAAAATGGGCCAGAGAGATGTTAAAAATGAATGCTCAAAGTAAAAAAGATCCATCCCGATATAAACGCAAGAAGTTAATGCCCAGAGAAATGCTAGTTTATTCCATTCAAAATCATTTTTTTTAAGTTGGATGATTATGTATTGAACCAACTTAAAATAGGCAAAAAACAATGCCCCAATTATCATAATACTTATGAAGGAGTATACGCTAAAATCAAAGAGTCTTTCAAGGTCAAATGACATCTTAGAATCATAAACCAGTGAGTAGATAATATCATTAATTTTGAAGGCCGCGTAGAAACTTGCCAAAAACAAAGGAATCACAAAAAAGACCAGTTTTAGCTTCTTATTGCCCTCTTTGAACCAATTTCGGGTCCTTTTTTGTAGAAACTGGACTAAAAAGTAGAAAATCGTAATATTGATAATAAGGTCTCCAAGTGAAGGAACAAATTCAGAAGAAGCAAATAATTCTGGATTGAAGAGTTCAAAATCTCCCATAAATCCAGTTAAATCTGTTGACAACCAGAAGTATCTAAAAACGACTATGCTTAAGGGATATACAATCAAGAATATTGGCTTCTTAATTAGCAGCTTTTGAGTGGCACTTATAAGGAGTTGAAGTAAGATGATAAATCCGAGTAGATAGCATGCAAAAATGATGATTTCTAAGGTCTCATTTTTACTCGTATCTTCAGTTGGAACAATTGAAAACAAGGTTTCACCTGCGACATCATGCACGACAAAGTCTGATTCACCAAGCACAAGATCAGCTTCAAACCCTTTGAGAATATCAGAAGTAAAGTAGTTTCTGAGATCTTCATTTTCGTGCTTAAATTGGTTTTTGATTTTGAAGGCACCTACAAAAAGAGTGTCTTCAAGCTTGAGTTTTTCTGTGTAATACCAGCCATTATCCAGCAAGACTACACCGCTCGAAATGTCATCAACAGCACTTATATTTCTAAACGGGATACTGTTATTAGTCCATAAGACCAAGCTATCTTCTTGATAGGAAAAGAACTCAGCTTCAGATTTAGCCGCTCTGTCTAAACCGGCTTGAAACCTTGCCTTTTCGCTGTCAGCCTTTTGAATTTCTTTTTGATACTTCTCAAGCTCTTCTTTTAATTCAGACGTCTTATTTTGAAATTCAAGTTCGAAACTTTCAACAACATTGGCGTCAATGTTAGCATTAAGGTTAAAATGATAAAGTAAGGAACCAGTTACCCAAAAAAGAAAGCCCAAAGTGGCTCCGTAAAAAAATCGTTTTTTGGTGATTAACTTCATTGGACGTTGGCTGGCCAATCTATAAAAATGGCTACTAATCTATGTTATTGTGAATTACAGAGGTCAAGATATGAATATTTTCATCAAATTTATCATTGTTTGTGATAATCAAATCTGACTCCTCTTTGTATGGTTTTACAAAGTTTTCGTAAGATGGGATAACATGGTTTTCCCATTGATACATAACATCCGTTTCAGAATAATTTCTTTCCTGCACATCACGAAGTAATCTTCGTTCTAACTGAAGTTTTCTGTTCACTGATAAATACACTGAATAATCCAGTAAATCTTTTACAAATTCATAATGCATTACAAACAAACCTTCGACAATTAATAGCTCGCTTGGTTCAATCTTGAAAAAAGAATCTTCGTTTGTAGGATTGTTGAATTGATAAATCTTTTGATTGATAACCCGGCCAGATTTTAACTCGTTTAAATCTGTCCTCATTTTTTCAACATCCAGGGCTGTTGGAAGGTCAAAATTCACGACACCATTTCCATCTTTAGATTGCTCCTCTTTAGGACGATAATAGTTGTCTAATGAAAAAGTAGAAACCTTCCCAGAAAACTCGGTCTTGAGGCCTTCTATTAGTGTCGTTTTACCCACACCACTGCCTCCGGTGATTCCAACTATGAATTTGATTTTCTGCATTTTCGAGCAAGTATCTGGTACAAAAATAGCAATTCTTTGTACAATTTTTTTTTCTTTAGACGAATCGTATAAATAATCCCATCAAGTGAAAATAAGATGTTGGTGTTCATAAAATATTGCGAGTCCTCTCATTCTTTATCTAACATGTCTTAATTTCGGCCTAAAGTATTTTTATGGCTTCTGCTGATTGGATTATATTCCTTGTTTATCTCGCTGCTGTTTTCATCATTGGAATCATAGTTTCCAAGAAAGCTAGCACCGGAATTGACTCGTATTTTGTAGCAGATCGTTCACTCCCATGGTGGTGGTTAGGAATATCAATCATTGCTACCACTTTCGCCGCAGATACGCCCTTGGCAATTACAGGTATTACAGCAAAAGGTGGGATAGTTGGGAATTGGTTTTGGTGGAGTTGGGCAGCAACATACATTACGATTTCAATCTTTTTTGCGAAGAGATGGAGATCTAGTCAAGTACTTACTGATGTTGAGTTTATTGAATTAAGATATTCTGGAAAAGAAGCCGCTTTTTTAAGAGGGTTTAAAGCCTTTTTCTATGGTGTGGTAATTAATATTTTTATTCTTGGATGGGTTATTACGGCAGCCGTCAAAATCGCCGGACCTTTCATAAGCTGGGAAAAGATTTTAGGGACCTCAACCTTTGAAGCCATAGGCAATTTTTACCCCTCGGTTTTACTTTTTAAAGGAGATCTAAATGCCACAATTACGATTATGGCCTTGCTGATAATTGTAATGATTTATAGCTCAATCGGAGGAATCAGGGGAGTTATTTTAACTGATTTGTTTCAATTCGTAATTGCTATTGTAATCTCCATAGTTTTCGCTTTTTATGCGGTTGATGCAGTTGGAGGGCTGGAAGGATTGCAGACTAGCCTAGTAGATCTGTATGGAGAGGCCAGGGCAAACCACCTCACCGAGATAATACCCTCCTTTGATAACCCGTTAATTCCTTTCGAAATTTTCATAATTTATGTCGTTGTTCAATGGTGGGTGAGATATGACTCAGATGGATCAGGATACATTGCGCAAAGGATAAACACAGCCAAAGATGAGAACGAAGCCAGAAAAGGTTCTTTACTATTCGCTATTTCATTTATTGCCCTAAGAACATGGCCTTGGATTATGGTAGCGCTAGTTTCATTAGTTATTTTTCCGGTTGATTATAGTGTTGAGATGACACCAGAAATGGTTGGAGTGAGAGAATCTTACTATCCAATTTTAATGAGCACCTTATTACCAGTTGGCTTGGTAGGGCTTGCCTTCACTAGTCTCATGGCCGCATTTATGTCAACTGTTGACACACACCTTAATTGGGGAGCCAGTTATTTAACAAATGATATCTATAGAAGATTTATTAATCCTAAAGCGAAGCAAAAGCAACTCATCAGATTCAGTAAAAACTGTGTGGTCGTAATCACTCTTCTGGCCGTAATTGTTGCAAGTCAGATGGATTCTATATCTGGTGCTTGGGTATTCTTTATCAATGCTGCTTCTGGATTAGGAGTTGCACAGTTAATTCGTTGGTTCTGGTGGAGGGCAAATGCTTGGACGGAGATTTCATCAATGCTTGCAGCGATTCTCGCAACAATATTATATCCAGTAATATTCGCTTCGTATGCTGATGTTCCTCACTTTGATACTTATGCTTTAGTTGGGATTACAGGATTCTGCTTGACAGTTGCGATTATTGTTACTTTTTCTACTAGACCAACTTCTGACGAACAACTTAAGAAGTTCATTGAAAAATGTAAACCCGTTGGATTATGGAGAGGGGAGGGAATTAGTAAGGATGCAATTGGATCTTTTAGTCAATCTATAATTATGTGGGTTCTCGGTTTAACAACTAGCTTCTGCGGATTATTCACAATTGGGTACTTCTTGATGCTCAAGCCAATGTACGGTGTAATCAATGCAGTCGTATCCGTTCTTTCATTCATTATTCTTACAAGAATGATGCGAAAGGAAAGAGAACGAGAAGATTAATTGTCCAATCTGCCTTGTTGAATCCAACAATAAAATTTTTGGAGTAAACTATCTGCAATGCGTTCTTGATTCAATGGCATAGGAACATATCCTGCTTCTTGAGCCATCACTCTGTAAAGCGGGTCAGTGTTTGCCGATACCAAGGCATGAGAAGTCAATTCCCAATCAGCAGCAGCTGTAGCATCATGACAGCCAGTGACGTTACAAGAGAGGTCTATAATCTGCGGTACAATCTCGTTATTGTATGAAATAATATCCGAGCAAGTCACTGGAACAAAAGGCAGCAAGGGTTCCGGATCTTTTTCGCATCCAACTAATATCAACACTCCAAAAACCAAAATGATTACTGCTCTCATACTATTAAGACGTTTTATTAGAGAAGATATTACGGGAAGATTATAAATGAATTAATCGCCAATGTTATTATTTCAAAGATGCTACCTTTGTTTTCTTATATTTTTTGAACGATACCAATGAAAAGAACAGAGATCAAACAACTACTTGCAGACGAGAATGTTGGTGCAGAAGTGAATGTTAAAGGGTGGGTTAAGGCCTTCCGTCAAAATAGATTTATCCAATTGAATGATGGATCAACTATCAATAATATTCAAGCAGTAGTTGACACTGAAAATACTGATGATGCTTTAATAAAAAGGATTACTGTTGCCTCAGCTGTGAGCTTAACAGGAAAAGTTGTTGCTTCACAAGGTAGTGGTCAAAAGATTGAAATTGAAGTTACGAATATTGAAATTTTAGGTGATGCCGACCCGGAAGAAGTGAGTAAAACTATCATGCAGCCTAAAAAGCACTCTTTAGAATTACTCAGAGAACAAGCTCATTTACGTTTTAGGACGAATTTGTTTGGAGCAGTTTTCAGAATCAGACACGCAACCGCTTATGCCATTCATAAATATTTTAATGATAACGGATATTATTACATCCACACCCCTATAGTAACCGGTTCAGATGCTGAAGGTGCAGGAGAGATGTTCAGAGTATCTGTTTTGGATCCACAAAATCCACCGAAAAAAGATGACGGATCTGTTGATTGGTCAGAAGACTTTTTTGGAAAAGAAACGAACTTAACCGTATCAGGTCAATTAGAAGCAGAATTAGCTGCAATGGCTTTAGGTAAGGTCTATACATTTGGACCAACGTTTAGAGCTGAGAATTCAAACACCGCGAGACATCTTGCTGAATTTTGGATGATTGAGCCAGAGGTTGCCTTCAATGATATTATTGACAACATGGATTTAGCTGAAGATTTCTTGAGTTATATCTGTAAGCACGTAATGAAGCATAACGCTGATGATTTAGCTTTCTTAAATGAAAGAGAGATCAAAGAAGATAGCCAAAAGCCTACCGCTGAAAGAAACGAAATGCCGCTTCTTGATAGATTAAACTTTGTTGTTGAGAATGATTTTGAAAGAGTTACTTATACTGACGCGATTAACATCTTAAGAAACTCTAAACCATACAAGAAAAAGAAATTCAAATACCCAGTTGAATGGGGATCAGATTTACAATCAGAACATGAAAGATTCTTGGTTGAAAAGCACTTTAAGAAACCGGTGATCATCATTGATTATCCTGCTTCGTTCAAAGCATTTTATATGAGGTTGAATGAGCCTCAAGAAGGAGTGCCGGGTGATACTGTTGCTGCAATGGATATTCTTTTCCCAGGAATTGGTGAGATCATTGGAGGTTCTCAAAGAGAAGAACGTTATGACGTTCTGAAGCAAAAAGTGAAAGAATTTGGTATTGATGAAGAAGAATTGTGGTGGTATTTAGAGACTAGAAAGTTTGGAACTGCTCCGCACGCTGGATTTGGTTTAGGATTTGAAAGAATGGTCATGTTTACAACTGGAATGTCAAATATCAGAGACGTAATTCCTTTCCCAAGAACTCCGAAAAAAGCAGAATTTTAATGGATAAGTGCTATTACCTAAAGACATGTTCAACATGTCAACGTATTTTGAAAGAATGGGATTTGAATGAAAATGTCGTCCTTCAGAATATTAAGACTGAACAAATGACACCTCAGCAAGTGGATGAAATGATTTCACTAGCAGGTTCAGCTGAAGCACTCTTTTCAAGGAAAGCAATGAAATATCGAGCAATGGGCTTGAATGAAAAATCACTAACTGAGAAAGATTATCGTCAATTAATTATTGACGAATACACTTTTCTAAAGCGTCCTGTTCTTATTCTTGGAGATCAAATCTTCATTGGAAATTCTAAAACGGTTGTAGCTGGAGCTAAGGCCGCTCTCTAATTTGAGGCATGAAAGGTCTTCTTAAATTTCACGTAGCACTCTTAATTGTTCAAGTGATGTATGCCGCCAATTATGTGGTTGCTAAAGGTTTAATGCCTGATGTCGTGGGGCCTAACGGATTCATTTTATTGAGGGTTCTTGGTGCAACAAGTTTGTTCTGGGCAATCCTTTCATTTAGAAGAGAAAAGATTAGCAAGGCAGACTTTGGGCGACTTGCCCTTTGTGGGCTGTTTGGAGTCGCTCTAAACCAATTAATGTTCTTCAATGGGTTGATGCTTACTTCACCAATGAATGCGCCTGTAATTATGACAATGACGCCAATCATTGTTTTAGTTCTTTCAGGAATTTTAATGAAAGAGAAAATTCGTTCGCTACAAATTCTTGGTGTTGTTTTAGGAGCAATAGGTTCGGTTTTCTTTATTCTATTAAATGAGGATGGTGGATTCGCTTCAGGCAGGGGAGATATTTTCATATTGGCCAATGCTACTTCTTATTCTTTCTATCTCATATTAGTGAAACCATTGATGGCCAAGTACAGGCCTTTAACAGTTGTAAGTTGGGTCTTCACTTTTGGATTATTATATGTCTTGATTTGGGCGCCAAGCTCTATGGAAGTTGCTTCAATGAATTGGAGCGAAATAAGCGGAACCGAAATTGCTATGATACTCTTTGTGATTATAGGAGTAACTTTTGTGCCTTATCTTCTCAATGTCTTTGCAATGCAAAAGTTGAGTCCTTCGATAGCTGCTGTTTATATTTATCTACAGCCCATTTTAGCGACAAGCTTTGTTTATCTTTTCGCTTATTTAGGATTGAAAGATTTCTCGGGTGATATGACTTGGCAAAAAATCCTTTGCGCCTTAGCTGTTTTTGTTGGCGTTTACTTTGTGATTAAACCACAAAAAAAGGGTCAACTCAAAGAGTGACCCTTTTCTCTAGTTAGTATTCTATTACTCAGTGATTGTCAACTTAACTGTTCTGTTTTGATCTTCTGAATTGAACTGAATGAAATAAATTCCAGCTCTAAATTCTTCAATGTTAATCGTCAACAATCCGTTTTTATCTTTAATTACTTTTGTGTAAACATCCTGTCCAAGAAGGTTTGTGATTGTCATTTCAACTTTATCTTCAGTAAAGAAGTCATAAGCGATATTAACATCAATTCTTGTCGGGTTAGGGTAAACTTGCAAGTTCCAAACTGGTGAATCAACTAATCCAACATCATCATTGTCTCCAACAATAAATGTCGTGTCAACTGCACATCCTGAAGCACCTGTCACAGTAACTGTATAAGAACCAGGAGTTAATCCAGTTATATCTTCTGTTGTTTCACCACCTGGTGACCATAAGAAAGTATAAGGACCGTCAGCAACGATTTCATTTACAGAAGCATCAATCTCACCTGTTGTACAAGTCGCACATGAAGAATTAGTGACAACTCCTGAAACCGTGAAGTTCGTAGTGTTTGTGATATCAAAGTCCATTGATACTGCACACCCATCATTATCATCCGTTACGGTCACAGAATAAGCTCCTTCAGAAAGTCCCGTAAGATCTTCTGTCGTTTCTCCTCCTGGTGTCCATAAGTATGAATAGGGACCAACTCCACCTACAACAGTAATATCTATTGTACCAGTTCCATCACTACAGAATTCATTAGTTAAGGCGATCCCAGGAATTGCAACTCCAGTAGTAGGGTTGTCAATTGTGATTGATAACATTTGTTGGCAACCGGATGTATTATTGGTCACTGTCACATCATAAGTTCCAGCTGAAAGGCCAGTTAAATCTTCTGTCGTTTCACCATTAGGTAGCCAAGCATAAGAAAGATCAGTTGAACCTGTCACAGTTAAATCAATTGCTCCTGTTCCGTCTCCACATGCTTCATCCGCAGCAAATGAAACAACGCTAAAGTCAGCATCAATTGCTACATCAACATCTAAACTCATTGTACAACCGTTATCATTCGTCACCTCTATACCGTATGTACCAGCAGCTAATCCTGTAAGATCTTCTGTTGTTTC
>JBLFXO010000084.1:0-11784 GCA_047609865.1 Arenicella sp. | reverse complement strand
TACTAAGAATTTTAATCAGAGGCATTCATTGTCGCATATTAATCAAACAACTGAATAAAAATGCTTAGCTTTAATGTTACATGAAAAACTTGACAACACTTGCTGTTGCTGCGATTTTTAGCACAACATTCTCCTTCGGACAAACACCTTATTTGGTAAAGGATATGAATCCAGGTACTGAAAGCGGTATTACTTGGATAACAGATTTTGAATGTAGTGACGGACTGTACTATTATATGGCGGGTGACGGGACTGCAGGAAATGAACTCTGGCGTTCAGATGGAACAGATGCTGGAACATTTATGGTTAAGAACATTAATCCTAATGAGGCTAATGTTCAAAACGTTTCTGACATATATCCGTTTAATGGAGGAGTTCTTTTTGGAGGAGAAGATGATGTCAACGGTAAAGAACCTTGGTTTTCTGACGGAACAGAGGCAGGTACTTTCATGCTGGCTGATATTGAATTAGGAACATTGAACTCGATTGTCCTTGCGCATTGGGCTGAGATTAATGGGAAAGCTGTTTTTATGGCTTTTTACGAATCATCCGGACAAGAACTAATGGTTACTGATGGAACTGTCGCGGGGACAGGTTTACTCAAAGAATTAAGTACTGGCGGACTCACTAGCAGTGGTGTAATCGGAACTGGATATGCCGCTGGATTTGTTGAGTTTCAAAACGAACTTTATTTTCTAGGAAATGATAGTAATAATGATTGGGAGCTTTGGAAAACTGACGGAACTTCTTCTGGAACAATAAGAGTAAAAGACATTAATCCTGGCACCACAAGCGGTATGGATACCGGTTTTAATATAGATCAATATTACATCTTCAATAATGAAATGTACTTTATCGCTGATGACGGAACCAATGGGGTGGAAGTATGGAGAACTGATGGAACGGACGCGGGTACACAAATGTTGAGTGACATCAATACTACTGGGGATGCTTATCAATCAGGATCTTCTAGGCCATATTTCTTCGAGTATAATTCTGAATTGTTTTTCATTGCAGATGACGGAACAAACGGTATTGAGATTTGGAAAACTGACGGTTCTGATGCCGGAACAACAATGCTAAAGAATATTAATCCTGGAGGAGACGGTGCAACGGGGCCAGGATTTATAAATTCTAACGGGATACTTATGTTTGGAGCCGAGGATTTCAATTCAGGTATTGAATTATGGAAATCAGATGGAACAGAGGCGGGAACAGAAGAAGTTTTAGAGATTAACCCAGGAACGAGTGGTGGTATTGGATATAGAAAAATAAATTTTAATGGTTCAATGTACTTTACTGGCATAAGTACGACAGATGGCGCTGAGCTGTGGAAAACAGATGGTACAACTGCTGGTACTGTTATGGTCAAAGATGTGTATCCCGGAAATTGGTCAGGAATGATTCAAGTGGGAGGAATGCACGTAGTGAATGATTTGATGTATTATGTTGGGTCTTCGTTAGCTACAGGACAAGAATTATGGCAAACAGACGGTTCAGAAGCTGGTACTGTTTGTGCTGGAGAAATAGAAGCAGGTGCAACTGGTAGCTTTCCACAAAACTTGAATCTAAAGTGTCAAAATTTGTACTTCACAGCTAGCACTTCAGCAGAAGGTCTTGAACTCTGGGCACTGAATACTGGATGGATTGTTGGAGATGAAGAGCTTGTTGAAGAAGAAACACTTTTAATTTATCCAAATCCTTCAAATGGAGAATTTGTAATTGACTTTGGAAGAACAATTGAAAATGGAAATCTTCAAATTTTGGATGTGAACATGAAGACTGTTCATTCAGAATCAGTTTCAGAATTGAATAAGATTTCTATTACTTCTGATTTAAGTGCCGGCACTTACTTTGTGATGATCAATGACGGAACTTCTAACACAGTTGAAAAAGTACAAATTTTCTAATTAAGAAAAGTACTCTATCTTTACAGGCCGTATTTTAAAAACTCTTTGAACTTCAGGTTCATCTAATATAACATTGCATACTAATGAAAATTTTTATAGAAAATCTACCCAAAGCAGAGTTGCATTTACACATAGAAGGAACCTTTGAGCCCGAGTTAATGTTTGAAATTGCTCAACGAAACGCTATTGATATTCCTTTTAATTCTGTTGAAGAAATTAGAGCCGCTTATAAATTTGATTGCCTTCAAGATTTTCTAGACATCTATTATCAGGGAGCTGGAGTATTGATTAAAGAGCGAGACTTCTACGACCTAACTTGGGCCTATCTTCAAAAATGTGCTGATCAAAATGTAAGACATACTGAGATTATGTTTGATCCACAAACCCATACAGAAAGGGGTGTTTCATTTGAAACAGTAATTACAGGGATCTCAAAAGCTTGCAAAGACGCTCAAGAAAAACTGGGTGTCAGTTCATTGCTGATCATGAGTTATTTGAGACATATGTCTGAAGAAGAAGCGTTCAAAACACTCGAACAATCATTGCCTTTCAAACATTTAATTGCTGCGGTTGGTTTAGATTCTTCTGAAAAAGGAAATCCACCTTCAAAGTTCAAGAATGTATTTGAGGAATCAATCAAAGAGGGATATATTCCTTTGGCTCATGCTGGTGAAGAAGGAGATGCTGATTATGTTTGGGAAGCTTTAGATCTTTTGAAAATTGTGAGAATTGATCATGGTAATAATTGCTTACAAGACGAAGAATTGGTTAAAGAGATTGTGAAAAGAGATATGGCATTAACAGTATGCCCCCTTTCAAATACAGCCTTGCAAGTTGTTAAAGACTTAAAAGATCATCCGCTTAAAAAGATGATGGCCTTAGGTTTAAAGGCGACAATTAACTCTGATGATCCTGCATATTTTGGAGGACAAGTGAATAAGAACTTCATTGAAACCCAAGCCGCTCTTGAATTAACAAAGGAAGAAATAATTGAATTGGCCAGAAACTCATTTCAGTATTCGCTTCTTGAAGAAGGGAAGAAACTACTTTTAATAAATGAACTCGAAGCTTATTCTAAAGCTAACTAGTCTTCAAAACCTAGCAAGATTCTTCTGACAAAGTTTAATCCATAAGCAACTGAGGATTCTATGTTGCGACTTCTGTTGTGCCTGAATTCGAATTTCTTAGAGTATATCTTGTCTCTTATAGCTACGGCCATCCAAACTGTTCCCACAGGCTTTTCTTCAGTTCCGCCATCAGGACCAGCAATGCCTGAAGTTGAAATACAAACGTCCACTCCTAATTGAGATAATCCACCCTTTGCCATTTGCTCTACAACCTTCTGACTGACAGCTCCATGCTCCCATAGTTCGTCCTTGTCAACATTTACTAATTTCTCTTTTAGGTCATATGAATAGGTGACAACTGAGCCTTCATAATATGCAGAAGAACCTGGAGTACTTACAATTCTTTGAGCCATAGCTCCACCTGTACAGCTTTCGACAGTTCCAATTTTCAGTTTTTGCTCTAACAATATAGATCCCAAAGCTGATTGAATAGTGTCATCTCCTGCACCAAAGTGTTGCTTAGGAAAACGTTCGACTATTTGCTTTAGATAATTCTCAATCTGAGTCTTTTTAGCTTCTGTTCCGGTAAGTCTAATTTTAACTACGCCTATAGACGGTAAATAAGCCATACTTATTCCTTCGGCACGCAAGGCATCTTCCAAATCAACGATTCCTTTAGCCAGTTCCGATTCTGCTATTCCTTGAAAGAGAACAGTGCTATGATAGAATTCTCCTAGATCATATTTTTCATTTAGCATTGGAACAATCTTTTCCATCAATCCAACCATCTCATAAGGAACACCAGGCATAGCAATAACCTGTTTGCCCATAGATTCAAACCACATTCCCGAAGCAGTACCTAAATCATTACGAATTATTTTTGCACGTTTTGGAAGCATGGCTTGTTGCTTGTTCACTTCTAAAAAATCTCTGCCTTTGCTTGTGAAATATTCTTCTATTTCATCACATATCTCTTGATACATTACAAGTTCATCTCTAAAGTAAGAAGTTAGAACTTGTTTGGTTATATCATCATTTGTTGGCCCTAAACCTCCAGTTATGAATATGATATCAGAATCCGACAAGGAATTTTCCAAGGTGGAAATGATAGCCCTCCTTGAATCTGAAATCGTAGTTATTTGCCGCACAGATACGCCTACAGAATTAAGGTAAGCCCCCATCCAAGCAGAGTTCGTGTCAATTGTTTGACCAATTAAAATTTCGTCACCGATCGTTATAATGTCTGCATTCATAGATTTAATTTTTCAATACAAAGATAATCTTGGTATTCTATTTGCTTACCATTAAGAAACTAATTAAGTTTGACAACCAATTAAAAAAATTGAAAATGAAGAAATTAGGGATATTAGCAGGATTATTAGTTGCATTGACAATAGGTTCATGTGATGTATTAGAAGGTGTGGCTGGAACAGCTTTAGGTGGTGGAGGAGGAGATGATGGTGGAACCAACACTCCTAGCTTGACTAATGGAGAAGTGATTGCAGGATTGAAAGAAGCCTTGCAGGTGGGAATCAAGAACGGTGCCTCAAGAGCTTCAGCTTTAGATGGATTTAACAAAAACCCTCTTATTTATATTCCTTGGCCAGAAGAAGCGGTTAAACTAAAAGAATGGGGAATGAACAATGGGTTCAGTGGAAAAGTAACTGAGATTGAAACTAACTTCAATAGAGCAGCTGAAGAAGCTTCTAAAAAAGCGGTTCCAATTTTCGTTGATGCAATTACAAACATGACGGTATCTGACGGATTTGATATTTTAAGAGGTGCCGACACCGCGGCAACAGTTTTCTTAATGAAAACAACTTCAGCGCCATTAAAAACAGCTTTTAAACCAGTTGTTAAGGATGCAATTGATAAAGTTAAATTGACTTCAATTTGGGAACCTGTAGCTAATGGTTACAATAAGGTTGCTAAGTTCACAGGTAAAGAGCAAGTAAATACTGATTTAGTTGAATATGTAACTGATAGAGGAATGTCTGGATTATTTACTTTAGTTAAAGCTGAAGAAAGAAAAATTCGAAAAGACCCAATCGCTCAGGTAACTGACTTATTGAAAAAAGTATTCGGAAGTGTAATGGGGAATAATTAATTCCAGTTCACTTACTATAAACTAAAACAGCCTCCAATTGGAGGCTGTTTTTTTTTACTTAATAATTTCGATTACTACCTTCCGTAGTCATCATAATACTCTTGAAAGTAGCTTTCGTATTCATAGATCAATTCTATGTTTGCCACCTCAGTGTCACTCAGTTTTGATCTAATATCAACTCCAGTTGGCATATACCAGTCTAGGGTCTCAAAGTGATATCTCCAGTCTTTGTTCTTAAAACTGTATCCATGTCGAGCGTATATTTCATTTCGCATCTCTGTGAGCTCATCTTCCATCAAATTTTCGACATCAGCAGTTTCTAATAATCGCTGAGAAGCTTGAGGATATTTGCCAACAGAAGCATCATACTCATAAGTTCTTTGCTCTAACTCATAGGATTTTGAAGACTGGCCATCAGTAAATGGAGTCCAACTGCCAGATATGGATATTTCAGAATCCATCCTTACCGTGAAATCGAATGATCCATCATATTTATCGTTACCAGGTTCTTCCATTAAAAAATCATAGTGGCCATCTGCCGCTTTTTGATAGGTTCCGCTTATCTTTCTAAAGTTTCCAGCACATACAGAATATCCTTCGGCCTGTCCATTAGACATTTGATGGATTGAAATGTTTATCATGTTCTTTCCAAACTCACCAACATAAGACCCGAGAGCTTCTCCCGTAGAACCATCTGTTAAATCTAAGCCATCAATGAAACCCTGATTCTCATTCTTGTCTCCACCAAAGGTTCTTGGATCCATAGATGTCGAGGCAAGCAAATCTTGATCATCATTTTCAATTAATTCGACTGATCCATTTGGAGCAGAATCTGTGGTTTCTTCTGCATCTCCTCCGCAAGCAAACATAAATGCTGCTAATGGAATTAAGTAAAGTGATTTATATTTCTTATTCATATCTTAGATTTTATAATGGCAAATTACAAAATTCTGAGGAAGGTTTATCAAATAATGCTGATTCTTCTCTTGATATTCTTTACTTTTCTAATGATTCGGTTATCTGTTCCTTACATAGGTTTGGAAACGGATGTTGCATTTTTAAGGATTAAGCAATGGGTATTTAGAACCTTTGAAGGTTGGCCTGCCACTATTTGGATAATCGCCTTTTTTATTCATGTTTTTACTTCAATATTTTCTGTCATTGCTGGATTTACGCAGTTCAATAGAAATTTGCTTTGGGGTAAAATTCACCGGACCTTTGGCAAGATTTATATTATTGCTGTTCTACTTTTTGCTGCACCTACAGGCTTTGTAATGGGAATCTTTGCTAATGGTGGTTGGATATCCATTACGGCATTTATACTACTTGCTCTACTCTGGTGGTACTTTACTTTTGAGGCTTATCGTTCAGTTAGAAAAAAGAACTTCGACAGACATGCTCGATTCATGTATCTCAGTTATGCCCTGACCCTTTCAGCAATTACATTGAGGCTCTGGAAGTTCATGTTTGCCAATCTTGAATTTAATATTCCTCCAATGGATTTGTACCGTATTGTAGCATGGTTAGGGTGGGTGCCAAATTTAGCAGTCGCTTTGGTATTGATTTACTTTAAAAATCATCAGCGTTTATTGGGTAAAGCTAGAAGGGTTAAAAGCAATCAATTTGATTAACTTTAAGTCATGAAAATTCTCTTTCTAACAGATGGAATTTACCCTTTTCAGCTTGGCGGAATGCAAAAGCATTCTCTTATTCTTGCTAAGTTGTTAGTTGAGAGAGGATTGGATTTGCACATATTTCATATTGGAGGTGAAGGCTATTCTTCTGAAGCTCTTTTTTCTGAATTTGGCGAGAATGCAAATAAGGTTTCTGAGACACTGATACCTTTTCCGAAAACAGATCCTTTACCCGGTCATTACATCAGAGAAAATAAGAAGTATTCTAAATTGATTTATGATCAAGTTCGAGATAAAATGGACGATTATGACTTGGTTTATGCCCAAGGATTTACGGCTTGGTATATGATTTCTCAAAAAGTGAAGGGCAGATTAAAAACACCAATTACGGTTAATTTTCATGGTTTTGAAATGTTTCAAAAACCACCAAACAATCGAGTTAAGTTGGAGTACAAGCTCTTCAAGAAGGCGGTAAAATATAATATTAGAAATGCAGATTATGTTTATTCTTTTGGAGGACAAATAGGCAAGATTATTCAAGAGATAGGAATCCCTGAGGAGAAAATTCTACTGCAATCAAATGGTATCACTAAAGATTGGCTCGTAGGTTCTGACGCCAATCAAGTTCGAAATCAAAAGCGCACTTTCATATTTATCGGAAGAAATGAACGTAGAAAAGGGATAGAAGAGTTAAATATTGCATTGAGCGGATTACTGAAAAGAGAAGAACTAGATTTCATTTTTCATTTCGTTGGGCCTATTCCAAAGGATGCTCAGCTGAATGACAAGCGATTAGAATATCACGGTGAAATAAGAGAGGTAGACAAGATAAAAGATATCCTTCATCAATCAGATGTCTTGGTTTGCCCTTCTCATTCAGAAGGGATGCCAACTGTTATATTAGAAGGGATGGCAAGCGGCTTAGCTATTTTGGCTACTGACGTTGGTGCTGTATCAAGGCAGATTAAGAATAACGGTATTCTGTTAGATGAGCCAAATCCTGAAGCTTTGCAAAAGGCTTTATTTGAACTAGCGAATTGTTCAGTACAGGAATTGAATCAAATGAAAACGAATTCAATTGAGCTCATCAAAAAGAAATTTTTGTGGTCCGTTATTGCAGATCAAAAAGTGAAAGACTTTAAGAAAATAATTCGATAACTATCTCAATTCTACTCCTAATTCCGTTTCAAGTTTAGCTCTGATATTGTTCATCACCGCGTCTACCTGCTCATCTTTTAGAGTCTTCTCTCCATCTTGAAATGTGAAGTTGACAGCATAAGACTTTTTCCCCTTAGGAAGGTTCTTTCCTTCGTAAACATCAAATAAACCGACATCTTTCAAGATTTTTCTATCCACAGCTTTAGATAAAATTTGGATTTCTGAGAACTTAACGCTCTTGTTGATTAATAACGAGAAGTCTCGTCTCACGAATTGAGTTTTAGGAAGCGTCTGACTTGAGATTCTGTTGATCACACATATATCGGTAATCATTTTCCAATCAAAACTAGCGTAATAAACATCATTCTTAATACCGAACTCTTTCAGGATGTCTTTTCTCACCCAGCCAAGATCTACGATTGATTTCTTAGCAATGGCAATATTATATCCATCCTCAAATAAATCATTCAATAGAGCTGCTGAAATTGGTCCTTTAAAGATTCCAAGTTTCTTAAGTACAGCTTCTACAATTCCTTTTAGAAAGAAAAAGTCGGCCTTACCCTTTTCTGCTCTCCAACTCTCTTCATGCTTATCTCCAGTGACCCAAATATTCAATTTTTTACGTTGAGCATATTCATCTTCTCCTTTTCTGTAATCGTTTCCAAATTCAAAAAATTTGATGTTAGCCTGTTGCCTATTCTGGTTGTGTTCAATGTTACGCAATCCTCCAAAGAGCAAAGTTTGACGCATAACGTCCAACTCATTTGATAAGGGATTTAAAATACGGACGTCTCTTTCTGGCCTAAATGAACCTGACTCAATTTTATCCCAAATTGAAGATGAAGTCAATGAATTATTCATGATTTCATGAAACCCTCTAGACGCTAAAAAGTCGGCAGTCACATTATACAATTTCTCTTCATCAGGATCTTGTCGAAACGTAATTGAAGTATTTAATTTTTCAGGAATCGCAACATTGTTGAATCCATAGATTCTCAAAACCTCTTCTGTGATATCAGCTTCTCTAGTAACGTCTACCCTATAAGCAGGGACTTTTAAAATAACTTCTTCATCAGATTCAGAAATCATCTCAATGTCTAGTTCCTTTAGGATTTTGAACATGTCTTCATTCGGCACATCAGCACCCATAAGAGCTCTAGATCTACGAGGATTGAATAAGACTTCAACATCTTCAATGGGATTCGGATATATATCTTGAACTTGACCTAGCTTACCTCCAACGATATCCAATATCATTGAAATTGCTCTGTCACGTGCATAAATTATTGTATTTGGATCAACTCCTCTTTCAAATCTAAAAGAAGAATCTGTGTTAAGACCATGTCTTTTAGCCGTTTTTCTTACGGATACAGGATTAAAATAAGCAGCCTCTAAAAAAATTGCTGTCGTAGTATCTTTAACTCCTGATTGTATTCCTCCAAATGTTCCAGCGATACACATTGGATCAGTTGGATTGCAAATCATTAAATCAGCAACATCCAATTCTCTTACAGATTCATCTAGAGTCACTATTTTCTCACCTACCTTTGCTGGTCTAACAATGATTTTACCTTTAACATCATTCAAATCAAATGCGTGTAATGGATTTCCTGTCTCGTGCATTACGTAATTAGTAATGTCAACCAGATTGTTTATTGGATTTAAACCAATCGCTCTCAATCTATTTTTAAGCCAATCAGGTGATTCTTTAATTTCGATACCACTAATTACGGCTCCAGAATATCTGGGGCAGGCATCAGTATCTTGAATGTCTATTTCGACAGATTCATCAGTTTCGCTTTTAATTGATACATCAGGAATATTGATTTTCAATTCTTTTTTATCGTGGTAATTTAGGTATGCTTTTAAATCTCTAGCAACGCCAATGTGTCCCATTGCATCAGCTCGGTTTGGTGTCAAACCAATCTCAATTAGATAGTCATCTTCAATTTTGAAAAAGTCTTTGGCTGCAAGCCCAATGCTCGTTTCAGGATCTAAAATCATGATACCATCATGTGAAGTTCCCAATCCTAATTCATCTTCAGCGCAAATCATCCCTAGGGATTCTACTCCTCTAATTTTAGACTTCTTAATCTTAAAAGCTTCTTCAGGTTTAGGGTAAAGAGTCGTGCCAACAGTAGCTACGATCACTTTTTGACCAACCTCTAGGTTCGGAGCTCCACATACAATTTGTAAGGGTTCTTCACCTCCAACATTTACAGTTGAGATATTCAATCTATCAGCATCCGGATGTTTTTCTTTAGTCAGCACTTCTCCAGTCACAACACCTTCTAATCCTCCCTTAATTGATTCGATTTTTTCAAGGCCCTCCACCTCAAGTCCTGTATCGGTCAGAATCTCTGCAATTCTCTTTGCGTCTAAATCTAATTGAATGTAGTCTTTTAACCAGTTAAGGGATATATTCATCTTGTGCTAAATTGAAGGCACAAATGTAACAAATAGCTCGCTAAAAGTTATTTAAATACCGCTAAAAATCATAAATTTAAAGCTCATATGTATCAAATGAAAAGAATCACATTTTTAATAGTTTCTATTATCGTATTAATGGGCTTGCAGAGCTTTACAGCCGTGATTTATGTTCCTTCGCAAATTGACGTAGTGAAAATCGATAAAAAGAAGATGGTGGAAAGGCACAATTTTTACCGTAAAAAGGTGGGCGTACCTCCAGTTGTATGGTCAGATGAACTCGCAGTTTATGCTGATAAATGGGCTAAAAGATTAGCGCAGAGGTGTGAATTAAAACATAGGAAGAAAGATGATTATGGTGAGAATATTTATTGGCACTCCGCTAAGTCTGCTGAATATGCGGCAGTAGATTCTTGGGCTTCTGAGGAAGAGTTTTTTAATCATAAGAAGAGAACTTTCAAATCTAACGCCTCAGGTAGGTATGGCCATTACACTCAGATTATTTGGAGAAAAACAGAAAGAATTGGAGCTGCGGTGCGCAATTGTCCAGGAGGTGGTCAGATTTGGGTTTGTAATTATGATCCCCCAGGAAATTATATTGGAGAAAAAGTTTATTAAAAGAATTGGCCGACACCAAATGTTAACCCATGTTTATTTGGATTGATTGGATTGACGGAATAATCTACTCTGAATATCACTTTATAGAAAAGTCTAGAGTGAATTCTAAGTCCGCCACCTACAAATAAATTCATAGAATTATAAGTGAACATGTCGGGCAATTTAGCTCCTGCTTGGCGTAAAGTTCCAAAATCTGTAATTGCCGCTGCTTGTACATAAAACCATTTATGTTCCCAAACTGTATGACGATATTCTGCATTAATAATGAACTCAGCGGTTCCTCTTGACACCCTATTACCAATCCCTCTAACGTTCAGAAATCCATCTAGCACAAACGGTGAGAATGGCGAATCATTATTCGTAGATATTCCAAATCTATTGTGGACTCCAAAGTTCCCTCTTTCGCCGATTTCCTTGAACCAAGTTATGTCGTTAGTGAACTTAATAAAGCTTATTCCGGGATAGTCAATAGTTTGGATAGTTTCTAGGTAAGCATAATCGCTAAAACCATTAAGCCGCTCATAGTTTTGATCAATTTTACTATGTTCGAAAAAGGTTCTGATTTGATATTTATGAAAGAAGAAGTCAAATTGACCAAGGTCGAAAACGGTGGTGTCTAATTGTTGATAATCTTCATACATATACATTCCGCCTAGGCTAACTTTAGTGAATTTACCAAGCCAAAAGTGACCACCTAAGGAGACATTATAATTGTCAAAATTGAAATTAGTAGCAGTGTCTGCAAAGTAGAGGGGTTCAATTGTAGAGTATTTTGTCACCGAGAAGTCATGCCCTGTTAATTGGTTTTTATGTTTATTAGCATTGTAAAAGGCAGATATTTAGTGTCTATCATATAATTGATA
>JBLFXO010000083.1:0-11833 GCA_047609865.1 Arenicella sp. | reverse complement strand
TCTTTTTTATTGGAGAGATTATCATAGATCTGGAATTGGATTATGATTTGCCGGCTACCGACCATTGTGGTTCTTGTACAAAATGTATTGATGCTTGTCCAACAGAAGCTATCATCAAACCTCAACTGGTGGATGGCTCAAAATGTATTTCATATTTGACTATTGAATTAAAAGACGAGATTATTCCTCCTCAATTTCAAGAGCAAATGGATGGCTGGATGTTTGGTTGTGATATTTGTCAAGACATCTGTCCGTGGAATCGATTTTCAATTCCTCATTCAAACGAAGCTTTCGTTCCGCATCCTGAACTGTCAACTACAGATTTTGAAGAGCTGTCAAAAGAATCTTTCAATAATATCTTCAAAAAGTCAGCTGTAAAACGAACCAAGTTTGATGGATTAAAAAGAAACATCAAATTCGTTCAGAATAAGGCATAAAAAAACTCTGACCTTTTTCAAAGCCAGAGCGATTATTTTAGTTTTAATAATTTAAGCCTTCGTGAAAGCTACTCTTAATACTTCAGGATAAATACCACCAAATTTTGATATGCACCACTCCTGAAATCCGTCCACTTCATCAGACTTAATCCAGCTCAAAGCCTTCTTAAGTTCTTTCTGAAACAACAGTTTGTCAAAACTAACTTTCGTTAGTATCTCCTTGCATAATTCTAACATATGGTTCATTGTTATTAGTTCTACAAATATAGCATTATTGTCGATTAAGCGGCTTTAATAATAGATGAAACTTATTAACAATCTCTGCATTAATCGATTTACTACTCTGTAGAAGACGTTCGGTTCTTGGGTTTATTTTTTTAAGATAGTGAATAAATGTTAAGATTCAAATAATGATTTACAAATGGGCCAAAATATTTATTATTTGCGTTGATAATTGAGGAATTGATTCATAACTTTGAAGTATGAAGCCTTTTTTAAATGTCTTACTATTTTGTTTTTTCAGTGCAACTGCCTGCGCCACTCAAGTTTATGACACCTTATATATTAATAAGGATACTGCAACAATTGGCCTAATGAATTTTCAAGTATGCGCTTTCAATGATAGTAGCCAGTTTAAGCCTTTGAATCACGCATTCGTTCTGAATGAGACAGATACTCTGCAATTACATATTGTAAACAACGACACTCTTGAGCACTCATTTACAATAGACGGTCATATTGAGACTTCAAATCTGATCCCTGCATTGGGAACAAATGATTTTGAGGTGGTACTGGCATCCGATAATGCGTATAGATATTATTCTAATTTGAGTAATGGTGATCTTCTTGGTGCATCTGGGGTTATATTCAAGGGATATGATACTCATCCAAAATTTTTCTGGAATATGTTTGAACAAGCTTCGGCTCTCTCTTTTGATTATGCGGACCTTTCGGTGAATGCCACGCCAATTAATTATGTCCCAGATGTCTTCACTATAAACTTTAGGGTGCATCCCGGATTAGAGACCGACACTTTGGCTAAGGTGATTGGGAATGTCGGGGACACCCTTTTAATAGCAACTGTTAATGCTGGTCAGATGGAGCATACTCTTCATTTTCACGGCTATCATGTTGAGATTTTGAATGCTTCTCATAATACGAAAATGATTGGATGGAGTAAAGACACTTATCCGATTGAATTGAATGAAGTAATTGTTGTGAGATTGGTTCCTCATCAAGAAGGAGCATATCCTGTGCATGAACACAACCTTTTGAACGTAACTACCAATGGTGTTTATCCAGGTGGCATGCTAAACTTAATTGAGATACAGCCATGAGAAACTTACTTATACTTTTGATAGCGCTTATTTGTAATAGCAGTTACTCTCAAACAGTGCATACCTGGATGGGAGCTAAAATGGATGGAAGTAAATTATTACAAACGGGACCAATTGTCGAAACATGGGGATATGGCTTATACACTCAAGGACTTTGGGGCATATCCCTACCCGCACCATTATTAGAATATACCAAAGATGACTCGGTGACAATTCACATGATTAATGATTCACCTGAAGATCATACGATTCATTTGCATGGCTTAGATGTTTCTACCTTAAATGATGGAGTACCTACAACTTCTTTTGCTGTTGACCCGGATGATACCGCGCACTATAATTTCGTTGCTAACAATCCCGGAATTTATCTTTATCACTGTCATGTCTTAACTACTCTGCACCTAACAATGGGGATGTACGGTATGATTATCATTCATGAAGATGATAACCAAAACACGCTCTTTCAAGGTGGACCTTCTTACCAGACGGCTTACAATTTTCTGAGTTCTGACATGGATGAAAGTATCAATTTCAATCCTTTATCTCCTGGGCCTTTCAATGAGTTTGAAATGGATTACTTTATGGTGAATGGAAACTCTGGTGATCAATTGTATGACCATCCTGCTCATCATGTGACGGCTTATACTGGGGACTCAGTGTTGATTAGATTAGGTAGCATGGCTTATTCAAAAACTAGATATATTTTCCCTCCAGAATTGAATGCACGAGCTTACTCAAGTGACGGAAGAGAGCTTCCAAACCCTTTTGATTGTGATACTTTGGTTATGCATTCAGGTGAAAGGTATCAGGTTCTTTTAACACCAACAGCTGATGTTGATACAGATATCATTGTAGAATCTATAGAGATGAGAAATGATCAAATTAAACACACAAACCTCATTAAGTTGAATGGCGATTTATCATTTGAAGAGAATGGTACTAAGAACTTTGATGTCTATCCAAATCCAGCAAAGAATAAATTACAAATCAAAGGTGATTTTGAAGGAGAATTATTGATTTATGATTTGAATGGCAGATTAGTAAAGCGCTTTTCAAATGTACAAAATGCTACCTTAGATATTTCAGATCTTCAAAGCGGACAATATATTTTGAGACATAATGACCAATCAAAGAAATTAGTGATTCTCAAATAGTTTAGAAGTCTTGTTTGATTACCTGCAGGATCTCGTAAGTTGATTGATCATAGGCATAAATTAACAAATGGTAATCATCATTTGTTTTACCTGCTGGCAACTCATAAGTGTAATCTAGGTAGTTTTTGCTACCTGAAGTCGTTCCGTTAAGAGTTCTTCCCCAAGGCAAACCATCTATACATCCTCTTAAGACATTGTGATGTTTGTAATCTTCGAGTGCAGTTCCGTTGTCATCTTGCCAGTCTGTAACCTTATCTTCTATTAAATAAACAACCAAATTGTAACTATTTCCTAAATCCTCAAGCATTTCTGTTTCAGTGTGAAGAAACAAACCATTTGTTGATGGATAGTAATTGATTTGAGATTGAATATTGATCTTTAAATCATTAGCCGCAATCAAATCATTTGCTCTCGTGCCCCATTGACTTGAAAGTGAAAACATTGATGATCCATCCGGAACTTCTCTACTCACTGCTCCTTGAGGGTTTGCAAAAAATCCGAAACCTGATTGAAATTCAGTGCCATAAGCTATAACTACATCATTGAAAAATTCAGTACAATATTTATCTTCTGGATTTGAAGGTTCACCGCAATCAGGAGAGGTGTCTTGAAAAGAAGATGTTCCGCCTGGTGCAGCGTGTAATGAAGCGACAAATATCCTTGTCGGATCTGCTGTCTCTAAATCTGACGCAATAGTTGCGGCTGCAGGGCAATTTGGACATCTATGCCCAGTATAATCCTCTATCAACACATTTCTATCGGTGTTCGGATTTGCAGTCCACGTGATCACTGGATAATCGGCAGCCCAGTTCCCAGGAAATAAGTTAGTATCTAAATCAACCGCTGGTTTAATAGGGTTCGTTACTTTGTCACAAGAAATTGTGATCATTGAAAGCAAAGCGAAAGCAAATAATATTTTAGCTGTTTTCATAATGTCTTTATTTAGAAGCTAGAAGTGAACGTTATAGTTAATCCGTTTGTAGCAGGTACTGGTCTACAAACTCCTCCGATACAAAATATTCCTTCTCTTTGTTTACCATAAGTAACCATTAATCTACTTGCACCCATAATGTATCCTGCTGAACCTATTAAATAATGAATTTGCTGACTGCCTACAGAGTTTCCATAGTTCCATTGATCCATAACTGCGAAGAAGAATTTAGGTGAAATGTTATACTCGATCAAACCAGTTACCCAATTTCCCTTGTCTTGTTTAGTGAATAATCCTTGTAATTCGGCTCTCACTGAATGCCTACGACTAATCTTGTACTGAACATCTATTACACCAATGTGCGAGCTAATCATTCCGTGTGCATCTTTAGTAACAACGTTAACATCATTATTAAAATCGAAGTGGAAGTATTTAACTCCGACTTTCCATTTCTTGTTCAATTTTCTTTTTATTTCAATGTTGAAATCTCTATAAAATAAGCTATCACTTTTGTCAAAGATTCCTGTTCTGTATGTAACTCTGTTTGAGTCTAAAGGATTAACTTCTGAGGTGTGTCTCACTGGTCTGTAAGCAGTGGCGAAATTCACGTTGATTTGAGTCCCGTATTTACCACCCAATTTTGTCTTTTTTGGTATTCTATAGAAGATATCCGCTTGAAAAGCAACTTCTCCCACCGGCTGAGTAGCGTAAGGATAAAGAGTTGCCGCCAAATTATAAGTGTGAGACTTAGTTAGTGCAGGCATGAAGTTGATTTGCAAATCTGTAAGAGCTGCGTCTGGATCAACTCTGTAGCTCATATTGTCAATTGACTTAGCCTGAACTACAATCCCCAATCCTTTTTGAGAATACCCGGCATTAATTAATGTTGCATGCCCGTTGTTATAGATGTATCCATTGTCAAAAGAAGGATCATTTTCTTTAATGATGTGTTCACCACTTAAAAAGAAACGTCCGTATTTCATATCGATTCTACCACCATATGAGCCCACATTTTTAGGCATAACGTAAAGAGCGTTTGAAACATTTTGAAATTTCGAAACAAAACTAGCTCCGATTGATAGTTTGAATTTTGAAGAATCAAGTAATCCTAAAAATGAGTTAAAGTCAATTTCAGCATCAATTCCTCTCACTAATCCAGCAGAGTTTTCTACTCTACTGTCAAAGTTGTATCTCATTTTACCGTACACCGCTTTCACTGTGAAACCTTCAGTAGGAGTTAACTTTACCGAAAGTCCGTCCATTGCATTGTCAATACCTAATTGTCTCTGCTCATATGATCTGAAAATCATACCAGAACCAAACTGCTCATAGAAATTACCTACTGTAAATTCTACTTTTTCGTGGGTATAACCGGCATATCTATATCCCAAACCACTTCCTGAGAATCTGTCTGGGTATCCTAAAACATGCGGCAAGTAAGATTCAATACGCATACCTGCTCTAAAACCTTTATTGCTGTAATTGACGAGAGCATAAGAATTCAAAACAGCCTTTTCTGCGGGCTGTTGGGCTCCAATCAAGGTGTCTTCATTCAAATACTGAAAAGTAGTTTCAATATTTCCTGTAACATTAGGGAGCAAAACTTGTTGTCCAAATGCTGACGCACTCAATAATAAAAAGGGAAGAATTAATTTCTTCATAGTAGACTAGTAATGGATTTGGGGGTAGGGTGGTTCTTATTTTTTGGCAACTTCTAAGATATGGTCATAAAGTTCGTCTTCATCACCAGGCACATAGTTGTTGTGAGAATAAACGATTGTTCCTTCTCCGTCTAATAAAAATGTGTGGGGTACAAAGTTTACCCCTAATGCTCTTTTGAAATCACCATTAACATCCATCCAGATATCATATTCCCATCCAGTAGAATTAACATATGGCTCAACCATTTTGGTCGTTTTTTGATCGTCAACAGAGACCGCAACTATTTTCACTCCTGTTTCATCTTGCCAATCTTCATATACATCAGCGATCGTATTCAGTTCTTGCTTACAAGGCTTGCACCATGTTGCCCAGAAATTGATAACAATAGGATTTCCATCATTTGTTACTGCAGCTGTATTAATAGCATTACCTGCCATGTCCTTGATGTTTACTGATGGCAATTTTTTTCCTTTTTTGTCATCATCACCGTTAGTCATTGATAATATCGCTAAGGCTGCGATTGGTACGAAAAGTAATATTTTCTTCATGATTTATTTTTCTAATGCTAATACAAAAAGCAGACCAAAACTTCTGCTTGTATAAAGATAGTATTTTTTATTCCTGAAGGAAATTGTAAATACAAATATTCCTTGGAATCCTAAATCAATCTAAAAAGTAATTACTTCCAGTATACGAAGGCTGTGACTTAGGGTATTATTGAACATCTATAAATAAAAAAACCGCCTTGACATGGTCAAGGCGGCTTCAATTATTTATGTTAAATCAATTACTTGATAACAGAAATTCTTTTAGTTAAAACGTTTCCGTTTACGTTAATGTTAATTAAGTAGATACCTGACTCTAAATCAGAAGTAGCAACTTCAACATTTTGTAACCCGTTAACTTCTCCTAATTTGTCAGAGAATACGATTTGACCGAAAGTGTTCATTACTTCAACAGTTACGTCAGACGCTTCAGTTAAGTTAAATTGAACGTTAGTCATATCAACTGCAGGGTTAGGGAATACTTTAGCGAAATCAACTCCGTTAAATTCTTCCATTCCTACGTTTCCTACAAGTTCGAATGTAAACCATCCACCTGAACCGTAATCAACATTCATAGATGCTGAAGAAGCAGCAGAAAGAGTTACGTCACCGTTAGATCCAACAGTTAAACCATCACCATAGTTATCAAACATGTAAAGGTGATAACATCCGTCAGCCATTCCTGTCCAAGTTGTGCTATAGTCAGTATCTGTATTAGCCCAAGTTCCAATTGCTTGGAATTCTATTTGACCAGGGTAAGAACTTCCGTTGAAATCTGGGTAAGCAGCAAATGGATCAGTTTCTTGAACCGTTCCTGACGCTAATCCGTATCCAACTTCTGAACCGTATCCATCAAAAGTGATATCTAAATCAACGTTTCCAGCTCCTAAGTTAGCAGCTTGCTCAACAGTTACAGGAACTGTGATGTCGTCATTAGTTAAATCATCATTTGCAGTAGTAATAGTAACAACAACGTTATTTGATCCTAAAGCTAAGGCAGCAGATCCAACAGTTACTCCTATTGCTTCATATGGAGCTAAAGTTAAAGTAGCTGTAGTTGAAGCAACAACAGTTCCACCAAGAGTAGCTTCGATATCATAAGAACCAGAGATTGCAGCATTAGAGTTGTTTTGAACACCAACTACGATAGTCGCAGCAGCAGTTCCACCACCACATAATGTAACGTTAGGGTCAGTTTCGTTAGAAACAATTCTTGGATCATTTGAATCAGTAGATAAGTTACTGTTTGATCCACATGCATCAATTGCAGTTTGCCATGCAGCTAAACTTGCTTGACCTACTTCAGTAACAGTTCTGTCTGGGCAAATAAGAATTAACGTTGGGTAATAACCTAAGTTTATTACACCAGAGATATTATCATCATCAGCCAAAGCATAAGAGATAGTACCACCTAATGTCCAGTCACCTTGACCAGAACCAGCGTTTGAAATAGTAGATTCTGGCTCTCCAGGATCAGCTTCTAAACCAAAGATCTCAACTTGGTTAGTTCCACTTGGTCCGTAAGCAGCATCTAATGATTCTAATGTTCCTGCTTGGTGATAAGTCCAACATGGTCCACACCAGTCAGCGAATGCATCAATAAGAACGCATTTTCCTGCGTCTAGAATTGCATCAACATCATGCGTTCCTCCATTAATATCGGTAATAACGAATCCAGCAGGGAATACTCCGTAATCTGGAATTTGAGCGTTGGCCTGTACTCCTGCGGTCATGGCAGCAGCAACACCTAGCGTTTGTAAAATTTTCTTCATAGTTGATTTTTTTAAAAAATGAATTTTCCCAAATGTAAATTAAAAGTTTTGCTTTGAGGCTATTAAAGACATCTTGATTATTGGTTTCCTAAATTGACCTACTTTTTACTTAGGCCAATTTTTTCTTTATTTCTGAGACTCTTTTTTGTACCTTGTAGTAAGATTTAACGGAAACATACTATCACATGAAAAAAATTTACACTCTTTGCCTTCTACTATTAGGGGCTTCAACTTTCGCACAAAACATTGATGTTCATGAAAATGGAAGCGCAATTACTGGAACTTCATTTGAAGTAGATAGCGCGGCTTCAGTCCTTTATTCACATAAGTATTTCTATTTAGTCAACACTACTGGTGCAGCAATTGATGTAACATGGTCTCGAACGAGGGATGCCCACGCAAGTTGTATTATTGAGGATCAAATTTGTGATTTTGAGTTATGTTTTACAGCAGACGATCAGACGACTTATCAAAGACCTCAGACATTCTCTCTAGCTGCTGGTGATTCATCTATATTTGAACCAAAAGCATATCCAAATGATGCGGCATGTTGTGTTATATATTCTTACAAAATATTCACAGGTCTTGGAAATCTAGAAGAAACCTTGACTATTAAATGGCAGTTTGATGGAGCGAATTGTTTCTTAGGAGCTGAAGAAGAAGATTTAAATATTGAATATTCTGCCTATCCTAACCCAGCAACTGACCTATTTAATATTCAGTTGAAAACAAATAACAATGATGTTTCTGTGAAAGTCTTTAACATTTTAGGAGAGACAGTGATGACAGAGAACTTATCGAACGGATTAAATCAACTTGCAATTAATAAACTGAATAGTGGCGTTTACTTCTACAGTATCATTAAGAATGGTAGAGTTGTAGAAACTAAGAAATTGATCAAGAGATAATTCAAATGAAATTTAATAAAAGGCTTTCTCATTTTGAGGAGGTCTTTTTTATTTCATTTCTTTAATGAGGAGAGATGTAAGAACAGGAGTTTGTTCTGTTGCTTTTCCTTTCAAGTGAGTTAAGTTCTTAAACTTAGCATTTGACATTTCGTTGATATCGACAATATACTTTTTGCACATCTTCTTACAGGAGTAGATCAGATTGGCCGCTGGGTAAACATTGAGAGAAGTCCCGATAACTATAAAGATGTCTGCTTCACTTACCAAAGCTTCCGCTTCCTGCATTTTTGGAACTGCTTCCCCAAACCATACTATGTGTGGTCGCAATTGATGTCCCTTAGTTGATAGTTCACCTATTTCAAGTTGACGTCCGTCCAAATCTATCACCTCATCTTCATCTGAAGAACATTGAGCCTTTCTAATTTCTCCATGTAAATGAAGTACTTCAGTACTTCCAGCTCTTTCATGCAAGTCATCTATATTTTGAGTGATGATAGAGACGTCAAAATGTTTTTCAAGTTCGGCTAAACTTTCATGCGCCTTATTCGGTATAGCCTCAATCACCAATTTCCTTCTGACATTGTAAAAATCTAATACGAGGGTAGGGTTTTTTACCCAAGCCTCAGGTGTGGCCACTTCGCTAATGTCATATTCGTCCCACAGGCCACCTTCATCTCTGAACGTGCCTAAGCCGCTTTCAGCACTAATGCCAGCGCCTGTTAGTATAACGATATTTCGTTTGGATTTAGCCATTTGTTAAATAAAGTAGTTTAAATGTAATCAAATAATTTATTCGACTTTAATTTTTATCTTTATCCGCTTAATTTAACGGCAAATTTTATGGCTAAGATAAGGAAACAATACGCGCTTGATTATCATTCAAACGGAAGACCAGGAAAGATAGAGGTGGTGCCTACAAAACCCTACTCGACTCAAAGAGACCTGTCCTTAGCGTATTCTCCTGGTGTAGCTGAACCTTGTTTGGAAATTGCGGATGATCCGGCTAATGCTTATAAATATACTTCGAAAGGAAACTTAGTTGCTGTTATTTCTAACGGTACGGCTGTTCTTGGTCTCGGAAACATTGGTCCTTTGGCCTCAAAACCAGTAATGGAGGGTAAAGGATTGCTCTTCAAGATATTCGCAGATATTGACGTTTTTGATATTGAAGTAGACGCTTCAGATCCAGAGCTTTTCATTCAAACTGTTAAAGCAATCGCTCCAACTTTTGGTGGAATCAACCTTGAAGATATTAAAGCTCCTGAAGCTTTTGAAATAGAAAGAAGATTAAAAGAGGAGTTAAATATTCCGATAATGCATGATGATCAGCATGGTACAGCCATCATTTCATCTGCAGCCTTGATAAATGCGCTTGAAATTGCGAAAAAGGATATAAAGAAAGTGAACATTGTAGTCGTAGGAGCTGGAGCAGCGGCATTTTCATGTGCGAAGCTTTATTTAGCACTTGGTGCCAAGAAAGAGAATATTTTCATGTATGATTCAAAAGGTCTTTTAACTACGGTTAGAGAAGGTCTTGATGAACATAAAAAGTTCTTTGCTGTGCATCCTAAAGATATTTCTTTGGAGGATGCTATGACTAGAGCGGACGTGTTTTTAGGATTATCTAAAGGCGGTTTGGTTTCTAAAGAGATGGTGAAATCAATGCCTAAAGATCCAATCGTATTTGCTTTAGCCAACCCTGAGCCAGAAATATCATATGAAGACGCAACTTCAGTTAGAGAAGATATCATAATGGCAACTGGTAGGTCTGATAATCCTAACCAGGTTAATAATGTTTTAGGATTCCCCTTCATCTTTAGAGGTGCTCTTGATGTAAGAGCAACAGCTATTAATGAAGAAATGAAATTAGCCGCTGTTAAAGCAATTGCTGAATTGGCGAAAGAACAGGTTCCAGAAGAAGTCAATGAAGCTTACGGAGAAAAGAATATTTCTTTCGGTAAGGACTCTATTATACCAAAACCCTTGGATTCAAGATTAATAACAAGAGTTTCACCTGCTGTAGCTAAAGCTGCAATGGAATCTGGTGTTGCTCAAATTCAAATTGAAGATTGGGAAGCTTACGATTTAGAACTAAAGAAAAGATTGGGACTTGACAATAAGATAGTTGACACCCTAACTACGAAAGCGTGTAACAATCCACAAAGGGTTGTTTTCGCCGAAGCAGATAATTATAAGATATTAAAAGCTGCTCAATTGGCTAAAGATGAAGGCTACGCTATTCCTATTTTACTTGGAAGAAAAGCTAGGATTGAAAAGCTAATGGAAGAGTTTGAAGTTGAGATTGATGATGTTGTAATCATTGACCCTAAAGATGAGGATCAAAAAGAACGCACATTAGAATATGGTCAAATGTTCTTTGAAAAGCGTCAGAGAAAAGGGTTTACGCTTTACGAATCTCAAAAAATCATGAGAGAGCGAAATTATTTCGGATCAATGATGGTTGAGAATGGTGAAGCCGATTGCATGATTTCCGGAATCACAAGAAACTACAAGGATGTTATTAGACCAGCACTGCATGTTGTTGGAACTCAAGAAGGAGTTGAGAAAGTGGCAGGAATGTACATCTTGAATACTAAGAGAGGACCTCTAGTTTTAGCTGATACAACTGTTAACATTAATCCTACGGCAGATGAAATTGCTGAGATTACCAACTTGGTAGCGAAGCAGGTTAGAAGGTTGAACATCCACCCGCGAATAGCGTTACTGTCATACTCGAACTTTGGATCAGCGACTGGCGCAGACTCTAAGAAGATGGCCGAAGCGGTTAAGATAATTAATGAACGATATCCAACATTAGTTGTAGATGGAGAAATTCAAGCAAATTTCGCTTTGAATAATGATTTATTAGAGGAGAAATTTCCTTTCTCAAAACTGGTTGGTAAAAATGTAAACACTTTGATATTCCCTAATTTGGCATCTGGAAACATTGCTTATAAACTCTTACAAGAGATGGGAGATGATGTTGATGCGATTGGACCAATACTAGTAGGAATGAATCGCTCAATTCACGTTTTGCAATTAGGATCGTCTATTAGAGAGATTTTGAATATGGTAAAAGTAGCGGTG
>JBLFXO010000082.1:0-11919 GCA_047609865.1 Arenicella sp. | reverse complement strand
TCCATCAACTTCTTCGTTTTTGTGCTTGTCACACGAAGCGAGAATCGTCACGCTGGCTAGTGCGAGCAATATCATTGTTGTTTTTTTCATAATATCTTTTTTATTGTTAATTCACTCTTAAGTCGAACGTTAAATTCGATACCCCTACTCTGAATGAAAAAAAGATTTAATTTGGGAAGGGACCGCCCCGCTACTTGCTATTCGCTGCGTAGCACCCCTCCTAGAAGGAGGGGAGAATTGTTTTACAATTTAGGGTTGCCGGACTAGGGGTGTGATTTGAGTTATGAGTGATTTGAGTGATGAGTGATGAGTTATGAGTTATGAGTTATGAGTTAATATGAAGGATAGTTAATCGAGCGGAGTGAGAAGAACGGAGTATCGAGTTTTTAACATGGTCAGTCTGAGCTTGTCGAAGACTAGATAATGATTTACGTATAGGGAAATATTTTTTCTCATCCATTTCAGACCTCAAATTTCTCTAGCGGATTACTCACCTACACTTCGACAGGCTCAGTGTGACAATCGAGAAGTATTGTTGGGAAAGGGAAAGTCTCACCGAATTATTCTGATTAATTTAATTGTTAATCAACCTTAAAGGAATTACATGCGTATCTTAAAGTGCCGATATCTTTTTAGATTTGGGCTTGCTAAAAATGACTAAGAACGAATACAAAATATTTTTTGAAACGCATTACTCTAGGATGTGTCGATATGCTTTTGCTATTGTGCAAGATCATGATGAGGCTGAAGATATTGTTCAAGGCGTATTTGTAGAATTTTGGAAGAAAGAAGATAAAGACGATATCACTGCAAATTTCGAAAATTACCTTATCAGAGCAGTTAAGTTTAAATGCATTGATTTTCAAAGAAAGCTGGTCGTGAAGAGAAAGTACGAAGCTGAGGCAGTTCATGAACAGGCATATACTGAAGAGGAAGATGACAATCAAGAAGAATTGAAACAGGCAATGCATAAAGCGATATCTGAATTGCCTGAAAAAACTAAAGAAGTATTCATGATGTCTAAGTTGGATGGATTGAGTTATAAAGAGATTGCAGATAATTTAGAAATATCACCGAAGACTGTAGAAAACCAAATGGGGAGAGCATTTAAGCACCTTAGAGAGAAGCTTAAGAAGCATCCATCTTTAATGGCATTGTTAATTTTTATTTTTTTTGGATAGGGGTATTTGATTTAGAAGACGACATTATATAAAATGACCGAGTTTGACGACATATTAGCAAAGCATTTTGCAGGCGAAGCCAGCCAAGAGGAAGAACAGCAAGTTCAAGCTTGGAAAGTGGAGAACGAAGAAGAGTATAAACTCGTTTCTTCTGCCTGGAGCGTTAGCTTAAGTCCTAGTGATAAGAACTATGACGCTAAAGCTGCTTGGAATAAAATTGACGGATCAATTGTAGAAGAAGCTCCTACGAAAGTCATTAAAATGAGCACTTTCATGAAATCAGCAATTGCTGCATGTATTGTTGCTTTGATTGGAATTACCGCCTTTAACTTTTTTGGAGGTTCTGATTTAATAACCGTTACAAATGAAACTGCTGAGACTATGCAAGTGGATTTACCAGATGGCACAGAAATCTATTTGGCTTCAAACGCAGAGATAATTTATTCTGAAGACTTCAAAGAAAACAGAGATATTGAGTTGAGCGGAGAAGCATTTTTTGAAGTAATGAGGGATGAAAAACATCCATTTATTATTACTACTGAGAAGGGTGAAATTGAGGTTTTAGGAACAGCCTTTACCATTCAAGCATATAAGGACAGTACCACGGTTTTAGTAGAACATGGCTTGGTAGCATTAAGAAATAAGGTTGACGAAATCAAATTGAAAAAAGGAGAGTCCGCCACTTCAACTTCTACAGAAATTTCAAAGGTGAGTCAAGTTGAAGAGAATTACTTCTCATGGAAGACCGGAGTTTTTGATTTTACAGGAGCTTTGCTAAAGGATGTTGCATCAGAACTGAATCAATATTATGAAACACAAATTGCATTTGATCTTGGGAATGAGACAATCATGGATGTTGAGTTTACAGGCCGCTTTGAAAACTTATCACACTCAGATGTAATTGAAATAATTGTTTTAACTTGTTCTGTGACCTCAGAAGAAATCAATGGCAAGGTCGTTCTACGATAAGCATGAGACTATTTATTTTTCTTTTCGTTCAGTTTGCTGTAATCAGTCTTTACGGTCAGTCGAACCTTGAAAGAAAAGTCACCGTCTCATTTGATGATATTCCTCTTGAAAAATGTCTGCATCAAATTGAAAAGGTAGCAGACATCTCTTTCTCCTATAATTCAAAAGAACTTTCTTCAATTGACCGGATAGTTAAAAAGTCATTTCAAAACGAGAGTATCGCGAACATTTTGGAGTTTCTATTTGGATCTACCACACTCAATTATAAAGAAATTGGTGGACAAATCTCCCTTTACAACTCCAATGTAGAAAAGCAAAAATTTGTGATTAGCGGATACATCAGAGATGCGGAATCTAAGGAGGAATTAATTGGAGCACGCATCTACTTTCCATCTTTATCAATTGGATGTGTTACGAATACCTACGGATATTACGTCCTTGAAATACCAAAGGGCAAGACCAGCATAAAAATCTCTTCAATTGGTATGTCGACATTACAAGAAGGCTTAGAGATTAATGCAGATATCGTTCTGAATTTCAATCTTGAGAAAAACAACTTAATGCTTGATGCCGTTGAAGTATTGGCTGACCCAAGCAAATATAATACGGCTCCTGTTGACTTACCAACGACCGATCAAACAACTATTACGAAAGGAGCAATTATGAGGATTCCGGCAACATCAGGAGAAGTGGACATTATGAAATATCTTCAACAAATGCCCGGCGTAACACCCACACAAAACGGAGGAGCAACTTACCAAGTGAGAGGGTCGGGTTCTGGTAACAACTTGATACTGATAGATGAAATTCCGATTTATCATCCCACTCACATGTTAGGTTTATTCTCTATTGTAAATGTTGAAGCCATTAAATCTGCTAAGCTGTATAGAGACTACATTCCTCTAAAATTTGGAGGAAGAAGTTCTTCTGTTTTTCAAATTAATACCAATGAAGGAAATCTTGAGAAAACTCACTTGAGTGGAGGATTCAGCCCCGCAAGTGGTCGACTTAATCTAGAAGGGCCAATTGTAAAAAACAAAGCCTCTTATTATCTCTCCCTAAGAAAATCATTTTTTCCAAGAGCTGCTTTTAATCTCTTCCGTCAGTCAGATTTTGATATCCCAAACTTCCATGATTTTAATGGGAAAATAAACATCCACCTCAATTCAAATAATCGAATTTATTTTACTGGTTATTACGGTCGTGATCGCCTTCGAAGATATATCGGGGATTTATATAAATGGGGGAATGCCGCAGGTTCGTTTAGATGGAATCACATTATAAATACCAAGACTTTTACAAACTTAAGTTTAATTCATAGCCAATTTGATTACACCAATATTGTCACCGAATTTGAAGGAGCGTATTTGGTGAAATTTGGTCAATCTGTATCTCAAGATAAAGTTCAGTATAACGTCACTTATTTTCATGACCCGAGCCTGAGAGTCGAATATGGCGGAGATGTCACTTGGATTAGAACCTTCAAAAATGACAAAGACATAATTAGTTCAGACTTATTCCTAGAGCGAAGTGCTATAGAAGCTGGTCTTTACATTTCTGCAGATAAAGAAATCAATAAAAAACTGAGCATCAAAGGTGGAGTCAGAACACCGATTTCTTTCCATTTTGGAAAGCAGGACACGGCTTTCTATCTCAACACGAACCTTTCAACTACGCAGGTTATCTATCAAAAGAATAAAATTTACGATTTGTTTTTTAGTCTCGACCCTAGGGTTCACTTATCCTATCACCCTAACAAGAAAGATGACTTTACTGCCAATGTTGGAGTCACAAGTCAACACACGCATTTAGTGACTTATTCGAACAATTTTTTACCTGTACAAATCTGGACGACTTCAAATGCTTTTCTAAGACCAGAGAGAAATTTATCCAGCTCATTAGGTTGGACTCATAGAGAGAAAAAAATTGAAACTTCACTAGCAGTTTTTGGAAGGTACATTGCAAATGTCGTAGACTTCGCTGTTCCGGTTTCTACTTTCTCGCAGCAGATTGAAGGCAACTTGCTTTCGGGCAGATTAATTACTTATGGGGTTGAGAGCCAAATCAATTTTAATCCATCAGATAAATATTCGGCCACAATCGGTTATACGTATACGGTTACAGACCAAAAGGTAATCGGAATCAACAACGACCAGTCCTATGTTGCAGATAATGATAGGCCCCATGCTGTGAGCTTTAGTCAATACTTCAATTTCAATCAAAAATGGAAAATGAGCACTAACTACAACTTTATGTCGGGTCGAGCCATAACATTACCTACTGGTCAATACTTAATTGGTGACACTGCTTTCCCTCTTTTTCCGGAGCAGAGAAATTCTGAACGGCTAAGGTACTTTTCGAGACTTGATATGTCTGTCACTAGAAAGCTCGGGATAAAAAAAGGTAAAAATCGTTGGGAATTGGTATTGAATGTCACCAATTTATTTGGTAGGTATAATCCATCAATAGTTTATTTAAATCCAAATTCAATCGGGACTCCAGAATTGAGTTTAAGTAGCAATGATTATTCCCCTTCAACCATTATTTTAAACGCTAATTTCAAATTCTAATGAAAGTGTTCTATCTCTTATTTCTAGTCTCATTTATCACATCTTGTAATCAAGAAGAAATTATTGTGGTGACCAATTTTGAAGAAGATCGCCTTATCTTTGATGGATTCTTGACTAATGAAATAGAAACACAATATTTCAAAGTTAGTGTGGCAAATAATCTGGGAGATAGCACAACTTATGCCGTGTCAGATATTCTTTTCTCAATCAACTCAGCCAGTGAATATATTCCCTTCAATTTAGTGAATGGAAATACAATGCAATCTCAATTCCCCTTTAAGGCATGGCCTGACACGACCTACACGATTGATTATTGCTACAAAGGAGTTTGTGGTGAGAAAGATTTTATGATGCCACGACTTATTTCAATTGAAGACGCCTTGCCGGTAGATCTTGAAAATTTCATTCAAACCAACTTTCCCATTGACCTGTCAATCAGTTTTGGCTCAAGTTTAAATCAGTGGTGTCGTCTTGATGTGTATGAATTGGATTCAGTTCATTTGGGTGATTCTCTATGGTCTTTGCAGCCGCATCCTGTTTATGATGTTTTTGAAGTCAATAATTCAAGTTCAGAATATTATATCCAGAGTGATTTGCTTCCAGCAACGGGCTTTAATCAAGGCCCTACCTTTTTAAAACTTAAATGTTATTCTCTTTCTCAAGAGACGGGAGAGTATTTGAACAGACTCAATACTTTTATGACCGGAGAGTTTACAGGCAGTCAATATCAAAATCCACCATATTATTTTGATGATGGGACTTTGGGATTGATTTACGGGACTGTGCTGGATTCTGTTTATATTTCTTATTAGAGTTTGACGCATTGGGTCGGTTCAACCACCTCCCCTGTCTTGCTAGCAAGACTGTCCCCTCCTGTTGGAGGGGTGATTATTAACGGGAATTGGAATGGGATATTTTAATGAAATTTTAAACCCACAAAATCGTTTAAACCTCCCCTCCGCCGGGGAGGGGAAATGAATTTGAATGATAATTCAAAGAAAAGGGGCGGAATTTTAACTCAAATAAATCATAGATTTATTTACCTTATCCAACCAAACCAATTTACCATCAATCAATGACTAACCTGAATAATAAAAGACATCTTAAGATGTTTCGCCGAGATCTCAGAAAGAATCAAACTACCGAGGAGGCGATTCTATGGCAGCGAATCAGAGCAAAGAAACTAGGCCACAAGTTCAGAAGACAGCATTCCTTTGGAAACTACATTTTAGATTTTTATTGCTTTGAATTGAAGTTTGCAATTGAACTGGATGGTGCCCATCATTATACTGAAGAAGGAAGAGAAAAGGATAAAATAAGAGATGAGTTTTTAGAAAATAATGGAATCAAAGTGCTTCGCATTGAGAACAAACACATTTTAGAAAACTTATCTATAGTACTTAATTTAATTGAAGAAGAATGTGAAGAAAGAAAGGATTAAAGCTTACCCTTCGCTGGCCAATGAAATCCTAGCTTAGCACCCACAATTGGGGTAGCATAACCGAACTTGTGCATGTGTTCAAGATTCCATTCGAATCGATTCCAGGTATTCAGAGGAACACCACCTTCTGGAACATCAGCATTATTCAAAACGTTATTTCGCCTGAAACTTAATCCTGTATAGATGTCTAATACTAGTGATTCACTCAGGAGTTTTTGAACACCTATTTTGAAGTTAAATTGAGTCGTAAATCGGTGAATCGTTGATTTTTGCTTAATGAAAAAGGCAAAATTTCCTTCTCCATCACCTTCCATTCCTACCCTGGTGTCATCTGATATAATGAGATGCCTTGCCGCCAATTCAGCAGCAACATATAAGTTCTTCTTTTGAAAAATAAAATAGCGGCTTTCAAACCTGAGTTTATAGCCGTTCATCCAATTGAATTGCTGCTCATCTCCTCCTACTAAAAATTGCATAAATGATGGGACAAATGCAGCTCCATATTGAAAGTTTAATCCAGGCTTCATTTTCATTTCCAAATCGACTCCGATCGCCGGAACAGCGGAAAAGATATCAAATGGAGAGAACTTTAAATTTTTCTCCATTCTCCAAAATGGAACAGTCTCCTTAAACACATTGTACTCGAGAGAATCTTCTGAAGAAGAAAAATCCTCTTGCGCAAAGGATGCACAAGAGGACATTAAAAATATGATCAATAAATTCTTCAATTCTATTGAACTGGAATCATTGATTTTTCAACTAATTCAATTGGATTAGATGCGTCAAACTGATAGATACCACCTCTCGTTAAAACGATAAGGTTATTGTCTGTATCAGAGATGATATCTAGCGCTTCTAAATCGCTTCTTTCCATCACCATCTCAGGATTCCATGTATTAGAGATATCATAAGCTTTTAAACCTGTATATCCGTCACATACATAAAGAATGTTTCCGTCAACTTTAGACAATCCTAAACCGTAAGGATTTACTAATTCCTTTTCACCAATTAATTGCGGATTGTTTAGATCAGAGATATCTATGATATCTAACTGGCTTAAAGAACCTCCACATTCAGTACCACCTCTTAAGGTAGCGAAGGCGAAATTGTCATTTGCGACAACTGGATCGCACGAAGTAACGTGATCAAATTCACAAACTTCTTGAGGAGATCTAGGATCTGAAATATCAAAAATGTGAACGCCATCATTTGCTCCTACAAACAATCTTCCGTTTTCATGAAAAACAGTTTCCATTCCAACTCCCATATCAATTGACTCAGTTAATGCTGGATTTTCAGCATCATCTAACAAAAAGATATTTAGTGTTCTGTAATCAATCGTGTACAAGTAATTGTCAACGATAGTGAATTGCGCTAAAGAACCGCCATAACCTGAAGATACTTGATCTTTCGTGGTTGGTGTGTCTTGTGCGTCTTGGTCGTTTGTTGCTACTTCTTCTTTTTCACAACTAGCTAAAGCTCCTAATACGAATGCTCCAGCAAATATTAATCTTAACTTTTTCATAATGTTAATTTTTTATCTGAAACATTTAGGGTCTTCTAACTTCGTTTTCTCCCATCCAATTACTGTACCTCTTGAAGCGTCTACACACTCAAATGGACCGAATTGATCTGGGAATTTTTGAACTGGGAAGATGTCCTTAATCCTATTATTATAAACTGGATGAGCAATATCACTGATATCGACAATTACCATATCAGTAATGTTATCAGCATAAATTTTATTAGCTCTAACTGAAAAATCCATGTTTCCTACAATTCCAATAAATGAAACTTCAGTTGGATTTGACTGGTTTGTATTATCATAGATATGTATTCCTTTACCTTCATCATTTACCATTAGGTAATTTTCATAAACGTAGATCCTTCCTGGATTCTCTAAAGGTTCGGATGACTTCATCTCTACAGTTTCTGTGTTGGCTTCAGTTGAATAGATAGGTTTCCATCCGTCAACTTGCTCCTTGTCTTGATTACAAGATACCATCACACCTGCCGTACAAAGTACCAAAAATGCAATTCCTGCTTTTTTCATAATTATCGTGATTGGGTGAATATTAATTTAAGTGTTATTTAACCGGTTCATTAAAGATAACGAAAACAATCTCGAAAAAGTGTGGCCGTTGATTAAAATTAACAAATTAATTCATCACTTGCAACTGTAAATCAATGATTTAAGGAAACAGAATACCCTTTAAAAGGTATAAATACTACTTCAAAAGTAATGATGGGGCCTCAAAGCTAGCGTCTGCCTCGAATTAAAGAACATCAGGCAATTTGAAAGACAAGGGCATAACATACTTGACCTCAATTGGTTTGCCGTCTATTAGAGCAGGATTCCATTTAGGCATTGCATTTACAAGCCTAATCGCTTCTTTATCCAAAGCTGGGGAAATACTCTTGATAATTTTTATGTTCTTGAGTTTACCGCTAGCGCTCACATTAAACTGAACTTGAACTACACCGCCTTCTTTATTATCCAAAGCTGATTGCGGATAATTCACATTTTTACTCAACCAGTTGAACATCTTGCCTTCTCCACCAGGAAAACTTGCTTCTACTTCAACATTTTTAGCTATGACGCTCGTCAAAAGAGAATTGGAAATCGCACTGCTATTTGCTCCATTCCTGTCATTAATATGGTCAGCTTCTTCAATAATGATTTGAACATCATCTAAATTGTCATCTATCATTGGATCTACATCTTCTATGACCTTTTCAATTGATTCATAAAAAATCGAGTCTCCGAGAATATCAGCACCATCTTCTAGGGAATGCCCAGAATCTTCACTTGCAGCATCAGTGGTATCACAAACTTCATCCATTTCCATTGGCGCCTGATATTCCTTAGGACAACATTTTGATTCATCAAATGAGTCTCTCTCAACTTCTACAATTGGTGATGAGCCTTCACAAGGAATACAATCTTTATCACCAAAGTAAAAGAAAGAAGCCGTGCCTAATAAAAGCAGTAAGAGAATTGAAATTCTCATCCCCCACTTTCTAAGCTGATACATTTTTCTGGCGGCAACCGCCGAAGTTTTCAGACCTATTCGTTTGATACCATCAACTACTCCTTCTTGTAGATTTACCTGTGATTGTAAGTTAGGGTCAGTACTTAACTCAATTTCAAAAGCCACTTTATCTGCTGAAGACAAATCATTCAACAAGTACTTTTCTATTAATTCTATTGTTTCTAATGCTGCTCTCATGGTCTAGTGATTTAATTGATTAGTATCATCCTCAGCCTGTCGAAGGGCAAGGGCCAACTTTCGTGCACTCTCCATACACTTATACTTTTGCACCTTGGCTGATTTCACTGATTTATAACCAAACTCTTTGGCTATCTCATCCATTGAGAGCGATTTGTAATAAAACAACTCTAATATTTTTTTGCACTTAATCCCTAAGTTTTGAAGTGCCTGATCTACTATTTTAAATTTGGATTCTTTTTCGTCTAATGCATCTAACTCATCTTCATTTTGGATATTTCCAAGACCAGAATCATCCCCTTTTCTCACTTTCTTTTTTCTGAGCTCGTTACTCCAAAGCAGTTTACACGAATTAATGAGAAAGCCATCAATCTTTGTGTCTGCTTTCATATCACCAGCATTTACTTTTTGATAAAGCAACACCAATGCATCTTGAAATATGTCAAGGGCTTCTTCTTTTGATCCGGAATTGACCAAAATGTGTTTCTCAACCTTAGGGAAGTATTTGTATAGCCGAGCAAAAGCCTTCTCTTGCTTGCCGACTTGCAAATAGTTGATGATTTTGTTTTCGTTCATTTCGCTTTCTTTCCCTAAGATGTAATGAAGTTAAAAAGGTAACCTACCAAAAGAAATATTAATGAAAGGGAGAATTTAATGTTGAACTACGAAATCCTTAATATGCGTCTCGTTGACATACACATGATATACTCCGGCATTGTATATTCGAGTATCTATCTTCATTAGTTCACCATCAATTAAAACGGTTTCTACCAATTTGCCTCCATTGTCATAAACATAGATTTTTTGCTCTGTTGGGATGTCAAATATGAAAGGCAATTCAATTGTTACCTCTTCGTTTGCAGGGTTTGGATAAACCGTAAATTCTTTGATGTCTGGTTCTATAATAGTATTTGAATTTACTGGATGTTCAATTACGAAATAGAGTAAGTTGGTAGATGCCAAATCATTCCATTGTCCTTCAACTCCTAAAGGCCAATCTGTTAATGCAAGTCCCAAATTATCTTGGTTTCCGTTAAAATCATCTGGTTCATTCCCCCAGTTGTTGAACAATCCTCCCACGGGAGAACCAGAACTTGTTCCTTGCCAAAATTGGACGGCTGATCCATTATCATCTCCATCCCAAACCCATGTTCCTTCAGTTGCTAAATCATTTCCACCAATCCAAACATAAGATGCATTGCCTCCATCAGGTGCTACAGTATTAGCGTTGGTGATTCCGGCAGACTCCAAAGCACTCCAAATTGTATCTTGCTCGGCTTGAGAATCTATTTCTAGCAGGGCACCTCCGTTAATAACTGCACAAGCTGCAGCATCTGCCCAATTCTTAGTCTCTTTTACAATCTCATAGACTTTGCCATCATATGTGAATGTAAAAACGTTGTTGGTAGAGTCAGTAATACATTGAGCTTGCGAAGAACAAGCAGCCAAAATTGCCAAAGAGGTGATGATTAATTTCATTTTGAAAAGATAGTAATAGTCACGCTGCCATCCAATTATATGGCTACTAGAAATAAAAAGAAGCCGATAAGAGCATAATGCCTATTATCAGTACTATAAAAAATTGCCCCCTATTATTCTTCAATTTATCACTCAAAGACTTAATTCTAAATCCGGACCTTTTAAATTCAATTATTTTATTGACACTTTCAAGTAAATTATCAATAAAATCTTCTCCATTTTTTTCAACGTAGTCCACAGCTCCAATGGCGACCATATCCAAAGCAAGTGAAATATTCTTTTGGCCTGAAAATGCGATTACAGGTATTGAAGGATTATTTTTTTTAAGCTTTCTCATGTACTTTAGACCGTTCTCTTGAGCTGATTGTGCAATACTACCAAAATAATAATCCAGGACTATCAAGTCAACCTTTTCTAAAAGTTCATCTGAAATATTGGATGGATTTGTTTCATATATACAATCGACCCCTAACCTACTTTCTATCATAAATTGAATCAGAGAACACACCACTTTACTATCATCTATTACAAGTACCAGAAAATTTTTCATCTTATCAAGGATTTAATTAATAATTGATTTTTACTCATCATTGCATACATTTTGTCTTTGTTTTTTCTCATCATTCTTATTTGTTTCTGTTTATCTAAATAGAGTACAACGGCAAACACTACACAAGCTGTGAACATTGCAATTAAAAGGGACGAAAGAACATTTGACTGAATTTCATAAACAACTATTGCTGTGAACACTACTACCGAAGTCAGCAAAATATAGGTTAAAGCAATAGATCTTGGTTTAAGTTTTAGAAATTGCAATAGGTGATGAAAGTGGGTTCTATCAGCTTTAAACGGATTCTTTTTCAATTTCATTCTCCAGCTCATTACCCTCAGTGTATCAATCACAGGCAGCGCCAACAGAGGGAAAAATATGATTTCAAACGGGAGTAGCGATTCGCCACTATAATTTGACAACCTGATACCAAAAATCACTATGAGTAAACCTAAAGCAAGAGAGCCTGTGTCACCCATAAATACTTTAGCTGGGTTCC
>JBLFXO010000081.1:0-11958 GCA_047609865.1 Arenicella sp. | reverse complement strand
AATCCTTCACCTATGATGACACTTGAGGTAATTAAATCAAATGCCCTGTTTAGACTAGGAGAATTTGATGATGCACTTGTAGCTGCAAGACAGGGATTAGCTTATGACCAAGACAGTGTCTTTATAGAAAGAAGAGTACACTTATTTGAATGCATGGCTCATGCCTTTTACGCAATGGCCAAAATTGATAGCGGAGAATATTACAATGATTTGCACCAAAGCATGCGAGACGATTTGTTCAATAAGGAAACTCAAAGTTCAGTTCAAGAGATTCAAACCCAATACAATGTAGCAGAATTTGAATTAGAAGAAGAACGCCTGAAGAACATAGCAAATGAAGAGGCAAAACTCGCCGCAGAAAGTAAAGCCCAGCGTAATTTATTTGTTGGACTAGCGGTAATTTCAGTGATGATAGGTTTTTTGTTATTCTATAGAAACCGAGTTAAGAAGGCAGAGCAACAAGTGTTAGAGGAAAAACTGAATTTACAAGACCAATTAATTCAGCAAAAAGAAGCATTTATTGGAGAGATTCACCACCGAGTAAAAAACAACCTTCAATTGGTAGCAAGCATGCTGGCAATTCAAAGTAGTCAGACCGAAAATAAAGAAGTTAAAGCCGTATTTGAAGGCAGTAAAAGTAGAATTGAGGCCATGAGTTTAATTCATGAAAAACTCTATCAATCAACAGATTTTGAGCAAATACAAATGGATGATTACATTAAAAATTTAGTAGAACAAATCGTTGCCGCCTATACAGGGAAAAATTCCATTCAACTAAAATTGGCTATATCAAAAATTACACTCCACATTGATTCAGTAGTTCCACTCGGATTGGTTATCAACGAATTGCTGACTAATAGCATTAAATATGCTTTTGAGACAGAATCAAATCCAGAAATTGAAGTTCGGTTTAATTTGAATAAGGAATTACTGATTCTCGAATATGGAGATAACGGTTGTGGCTATAAAGCCGAAAAGAAATTGGGTTTCGGCAGTCATTTACTTGGTTCACTAGCGAGACAGTTGAAAGCAAAAACAAATGAAAACGGAGATTCGGGATATTATTACAAACTTACAATCAGCAAATTCAAACTAATAAAATGAGTAACAGCATAATAATTGTTGAAGATGAAGCTTTAATAGCTGATCACTTGGCAATCCTACTTACTGAATTAGGGCATGAAGTTTTAGGAATAGCAGATGACTCTGAATCACTTATAGCCCTCATCCAGTCGTCAAAACCTTCGCTAATTTTATTAGACATCAATTTATCATCTCACCTTGATGGAATAGATTTGGCTCACTTGATCGCCGCTAAATTTCAAATTCCATTCATTTTTATAACATCTAATTCTGATGCAAAAACACTAGAACGTGTAAAGTTGACCAAGGCTTCTGGCTACATCACAAAACCATTTTCAAAAGATCAATTGAACAGTTCTATTGCTTTGCTATCAGCAGATAAATCAAAAACAGCTGATTCTTCAGAACCAGACGCTTTTTTTATCAAAGAAAATCAGACACTTATCCGAATTAATTACCAAGATGTAATTTATGCCAAAGCCAATGATAATTACACGCAATTGTATACTGATAATGGCCGGTTTTTGTTGAGTCAGACCCTGAAAATGGTGGAACATAAATTAGAAAATTATGGTTTTGTTAGAAGTCACCGTTCGTACTTGGTAAATATAAAACGTGTGACAAAAGTTGCTCCGCGTTTACTTTTTATAGACAAAGTCGAAATTCCTATTAGCGAAAGCAATCGATCAAACTTGTTGAATCAACTCAATTTATTTTAGCTTACCAAAGCTTTTTCAGCATTCACTCAATATTTGACCTCACTGGCCAAGTATTTTTTTCTTGACCGACACTTGCGGCTACCTTGCGTTCAATTAACAAAAATTGGATCAGATGAAAAAACTAAAATTTTTAATACTAATGGGATTGGCTATTAGTGGAAATCAGGTAAAAGCTCAAAGCTACCCTGCCGACCCAACCATAGCGCAAATTATCACGGACATTAAAAAAGATCCGGCATCAAAAAAGATGATGACTTCGTATGGATATAACCCAGACGATATCGCTAAAAGTCAGTATCGTTTTGCTAAAAAAAGTGAATTGAAAGACTATTTCTATGAGAAATGGTACGGAAGATCAGATTATGCTTACAAAATATCGCAGAACGAGTACTATATGGACACCCGTTATTTCTCAGTTTTTATGACAACTCCAAAAGATGCTCAAGGGGTATCACACCAGATATTTTTCAAGGTTACTTATAGTCGCCGAACAGATCAAAATTTTGAGGATAATAAATGGAGCTACAAATGGCTCTTTCTAGATCCTCGAGAAAACGAAACGTACGGCTTACCTAAAATCACAGATGATGAACGAAAGAAAATCATGATAGACTACATTGAAAAAAATGGTGATAGTGATCAAACACTGAGCGAAAAATACAATATGATTCGTAAAATAATAAAAATTGATTCGGTATTTGCCTATAATGACACCAGAAACTTTAAGCCTACTGGGGCCGGCAAATTTCTTTGGACCTTAACGATCAGAGCGGAGTATGTTCATGATGCAGATCAAGATGGAGGAGTTGAAGTTACACGTGAGGGTTATATTTCGATAAAAATGGAAGCCGGGTACAAGAACGGAGGATATGCCATAAATTCTGTCATAAATACAGGTGAAAATTTTGACACCCATGCTCCGGGCTGGAAAAAAATGTATGCAGATGGATTGAGTCATAACAAAAATTTTGAAGACCACCTGTGGTTTTCAACCTTGGCAGAGGTCGGGTTTGATGCCATAACTGGCAAGTCAATTCAAAACGAGCAGCCAAAAGGTAGTAAAGCATTTCTAGAAAAAAGACTCGTATATATGGTGGAGGCGCTAAAAACTCTTGATTCAAATGATCCTGAGAAAATTAGAAAAGCATTGATGCCGATTATGAATCCATCAAATGCTAAAAACCTGACAGAATCTTACATCACTTTAGTACAAGATTTTAGGGATAAAATGTGCGAAATTAAGGTAATTCGAGTTGCTGATGGTATTGATTATAACTTTGAATTGGGTGATAAAGAAGGCGCAGAAATCGATTTTAGTATGACTATCTCTAGAGAAAGTGCGAGATCTTCTGAATTAAAGAAAAAGTACAAAAGCGCAGGCATGTCCAATACTGTATTAAAGTCAACTAGGAGAAACGAAGAGTATGGTATGGTGACCAACACATCCTACAGAACAACCTTCAAAATAACATTGATCGGAGACAACTGGTACATTGATGAAATGGCCAATCTTGAAAAAACAAAAGTCGCTTTCTAAGTTCTGATTCAACAATCTGCTTGTCAGATATGTTAGGTACCATCTCATTTGCTTGAGGTGGTATTTTTTTTGGTAGTTGGATTAAATTGAAGTCAATTCTAGTTACAAATTCAACTTTCCCTTCAAATCAGCTTTAAGTGCTGCTGAAAATAAGGGTTTACCAAATGCAGGATTCCTCAATTCCATTTGAACAAAAGTTGTTTCATCCATTGGTGAGAAAAGGCTGTCATTATCAGCGTCAATTCTCGTTTTTACCAATATTTTTTGACTGTCTCTGTAGTAAAAGTAGTCCGCGAATTGTTCAGAATCTGGTGTCACCTGAATTAAAGTATCTCCATCTAAAGGAGAAACATATAAGGCCACAGGATCTAGAGCATCAAAAACGGAATCATTATTATAATCCTCCCTAACTACTCTGTAAAAAATCAAAGGATTCTCGAACTCTTTGTGGATGGCGAACGAAAGTATGTGAATCGTATCTTCTTCGCCTACGAGCGGATAAGACTCGCCAGTTTCAATGTCAAAAAATAAAATGTTAGTAATGTCAAAATCACCCTTTGTGTTATTGACGTATTCAGTTAACGCATTAGAATCCCATTTATAGGCAGAAGTATTCAGGCTGAAGTTCATGTCAGTTGCAGTGCTTGTCCAAGTTAAAACATCAACCTCTGCTGGGGGTTCAATTACTTCAGGACGATAAGAAGTTCCTATGGGAAACATAAGGCGATTTTCAATACCACAATCTAAAGGGTCGCCAATTACCAATGATTCAATTCTTTTAGGTGTCGGAAGTTTTGGATTCTCTTCAATTTCAATGATTTTTTGGCTACAAGAAGATAAACAGATTGCAGCAAGAGCGATTGCAGATAGCTTTTTCATAATTCAGGAATTTTAGGTAAGCGCAATGTAGGCTCTCAAAAATCCCCAAACCCTAATTATTTGTTAATGCTTGTTATAGAGATGTTAAGGCTATTAAATGAATCTCTAGAAATATAGACGGTACTGAACAATTGGTAAGAATCCCGTCTGATATGTCTTTTCAAACTCACCAGACACTGCATTGAACTCTTCTAAGAAGATGTTTCGTCTGTTCGTGACATTTGTAGCATCAATGGCCCACTCCATTGTCACGTTTTTACCAACCATTTTGAATGCGACTCTTGTATTTAGTTTGATGAAGTCGTCATAGCGCAATGTGTTTGTCTGTGTGAAATCTCTAATCTCATCCCCCGCTAATAAACTTTCTGCAACCAATACAGGAGTATAACGCTTACCTCCGTTAAATGTAAACTTCGCATCAAAAGTTATTGAATTCTTAAACTTTTTAGTTTCTTTAAATCTTACTTCATAGCCAATCAAACTATTGAAAGTGAATCTACCATTGAATGCAGTATTGAACTCAGTTCCGTTTGATCCTTTATATTTTGAATCATATAATGAGGAGGTCACTAAGAAGTAAAAGCCTTTGTCTAAATATTTTTCTAGGGTTAATTCAACACCATAATTTGTTGCAGTTCCATCATTATTCAAAAAGTCTGGGGTTGCTGTGTTGAAGTCTGCTCCAAAATTTGACAGAGAATAAGAACTTTCGGCAATTGTAACCGGAACATGATAAAGCGATTGATAATAAGTCTCCATTTTCAAGCTGATTCCGTGCTTAAATCTATGCTGATATCCAAAGATAAAATGGTGACTTTTAGTCATTCTCAAATCCTTATTGGGTTGCGTATTGACTCCGTTAACTTCAACTTCTTTAAAGTAAGTTTCAATTGGTTGAACCTGACTATGCAATCCATAACCGAATGACAACCTATCTTTTTTAGTGAACTCCCATGCTGCACCGAACCTAGGTTCAATAGTTGCTTCATTGTTTAAAGCCAAATAAGATGAATGCAAGCCGAAATTCAAGGTCAGCTTTTCATTTGGACGCAATCGGTATTGCGCGTAAGGTTGAAACAATGTTGTTTGACCTTTAAAGGCTCTCAAATCTTCAAAATCATCCAAAGCATTAACATATAAGGAGTCATTTAAATTCAATAACATCACATCATTTCGGAGCCCAACTTTGAACATATTCTTCGCATTGAACTTGTAGTTATAATGAACATTAGAAACTATTTTTCCGACATAAGAATTGGACACATAAGTTCTGAATGGATTTTCATAAAGAAGATTCAAGGTGTCGTTATCAATGATGTTGACATTACCCTGAGCGGCCAACGAGAAGTTGATGTATGATTTCTCACCAACTCTTTGCTTATGAGTAACACCTACCGCACCAACTTTTGAATTAAAGTAAGTATTGCTAAAATCCAAAGCAAAAAGATCAGAGCTGTCAGCTTCTTCGGCCAGGATATTGATTGAAGAAAATCCACCTAAACCAAATACAGTCGTCAACCCTCTTTTAGAAGGGAAGTTTAACTTGAATGAGGCATCTTGATAATTAGGCACCGCCGTAGATCCAAAATTGATTCCCATTAATTTGAACAGTTCTAAAGTTGAATATCTGTAGTTCACTAAGTATGATGCTCCGGACTTTTTATTCAAAGGCCCTTCGGCCATCAGTTCAGCACCATTAAATCCCATTTGAAACATGAACTCATGTTTCTCATTATTTCCTGTTCTCATTTTAAGATCAAATACTCCCGCAATGGCATTTCCGTACTCTGCAGGGAACGCTCCTGTCATGAAATCAGAGTTGGCCAGTACGTTATTATTCAAAATAGATACTGGACCACCAGCTGTACCGAAACGAGCAAAGTGATTTGGGTTCGGAATATCAACACCTTCCATTCTGAATAGTACTCCTGTTGGAGAGTTTCCTCTTACTACAATATCATTTCTTGAATCATCAGCTCCTTGAACACCAGCAAAGTTCTGCGCCATTCTTGCCACGTCATTAAAGGACCCTGAAAATCTGTTTGATTGCTCGACAGAGAATTGCCTGATTGAAACAGTTGCCATTTTATTGATGGATTCTCCCTTGTCGCCGTTCGCTTTGACCTCCACCTTCTTCATCATGTTCACCGCTTCAGTCATCTCAAGATTAAGAACAACTTCTTTTGAAGCGACATCAATATTGTTTAAAACCATTGGCTCATAGCCCACATATGAAATTGCGATTTGCTGTCTACCGGCAGGTACTTTTTCCAAACGGAATTTCCCGTCCAAATCTGAAACCGCTCCGATTAAAGGGTTCGTTCCAACTATAATAATCTTGGCACCAATTAATGGCTCAAAGGTCTGTTTATCTTTTAAAGATCCACGAACTGTTTGAGTAAGGTTTTGTGAAAAAACTCCCGCTCCTAAAAAAAGTAAAACGCTAAGTAAAATTGATGCTTTCATGCTTTAAAAAATATTCAGTTCAAATTTACATCACGGTTTTTGATTATTTCGAATTTTGTGTTGGTTGGCAGCAATTTGGGATGAAATACAAGGCCAATGGCTAACCTTTATTGCTAATAACATCATTGAAACGGTCAAGGTTTGTACGGGATACCGGCAGAATGGCTTCTGAGTTCTTCATTTTCAATTGATACCCTTGTGCATTACCTGTACTCTCTTGTATATAGTTCAAATTGACCATGTAAGCGCGGTGAGATCTGAAAATGAAATCAAAATCTTTCAAATGTTCTGCAACATTATTCATGGTATTTCTGATAATTTCTCTGTTCATTTTTCCTTCTCGGTGCAAATGGAATTCTACATAATTACCATCAGCCATCACGAAAATTAAGTCTTGCAAATTAATTTCTAAATCTTCTGCTTTTGCGTTTGACGGAATCCTCAAGCTCACATTATTCGTGACTTCAATTGGAGCAGCCGAATCAATTCTTTTATTCAATTCTTCAGATGCTGAAAGGTTCTTTTTTAACCTCACATAAAAGCCAATAAAAGTCACAATCAGTACAGGGAAAAACCCAATCGTATAGGTATAGATTAAATCTTGTTGAAGGCTTTCTAGAACTGTCATCCCTCTAAAATCGTGAATTTCAAAAATTAGCGAGACCAGCAAATTCATTAAAGTCACAGTGAGTAAAGTGAGGTTTAGAAAAAGTAATTGTCTACCAATATTCCAATTCTTCTCGGCAGTATAATTGGGGGCGAAGGCAATTAGAGACTTTGTTACTAGCAAGCATACCGCACCTGCAATGAAGCCGTAAACTAATGACGCTTTCCAGCCATCAATTAAAATTACTGAGGCAAAGTCAAAGGGCTTGAAAATGAAGAGAAAGAGAGATACAAAGACGAAAATCAACAAGCTCAGTTTGAGTTGTACACTTGTATCTTCAAAGATGAAGGGATATGGATTCTTTAGCCAATTCACTAGCCAAAGATAGGAAGTATTGGGTTTATTGAAAGGAGGTTGGTTGAGAGAATTGGAAGCTAGGTGGATTAAATTCTGTTCAATTCAAATTCCAAAGGCTTTTCCAGAAATTTCTTCAATGTTTTTAATCCAATTTCCTTGGTCGTAATATTGAAAATTGCAAACATACTCAGCCTCTACATTATCAGAAATGAAAACCCAAGAAGTAAGCTTTCCGGCTTCATCAGAATTAAACGATCTAGTGTAATTTAAACCTTCATTTTAATTGAAACGAGCACCTCTTTAATCATATCAGCTTTATCTTCACTGACATCAGTTACATAAATTTGATGTTTCATATCTATGCATAATTCTATCCAATGCTTTTGAGATAAACTCGCCTGACCTTCAACCATCCTATATTCTCTCCCATTTATCGTTTCAATCGCACCATTTTCATTTAAATAATCACCTGAATAATCTGAACAAATACATGGGACAGGATCGTTTACAGTATTATATTTTATGACAAAATAAATACTGATTCCATCAATTATCAATGTTCCTTTCTTATATGTATCAACATATGATTCATTGCCTATTGCAATTTCAGCCAAAGCCCTGTTAGTATACTCCTCCTTGTAAATTATCGTATCAATTGATGAGCTCTCCGATCTTTCAAAAGTGAAATACTTGGTCTCTTCTTTAATATTTTTTTCTCCACTGCAAGAGGTATTCAAAAGGACAATAAATAAGATGCCAAGAAGCTTGTTCGTAGTCAATGTCATGAATCAAAGTTAATCATCATGGATTAGTCAGCATAATCACTATTGATTAACTGGAGCTCCTCGACTTCGCCCGGAGTCCTAAACTTAGAAAAAATCTAAACAATAAAATATTCAACACAATCAATCCAAAACCATATACCACATCCTCTAAGGGAATCGTAAATAATCTCATCCCTGAAAACTCTACTTCGTTATACCAAACAATTGGACTTTCTAAAAAGGAGCCTGTTAGAACACCATTCACCAAAAGGAAAGGCAACATAGCGAACAAGAATGTTAATGGAATGAACCTAAACTTTTCTCTTTTTATGAAAAGGTAGAGTGTTAAGAGTAAACCTAAACTGATTGCAATTCGCGTATACCATCCTTGCACTCCAACTTCACCCACCCAAATCATATAGGCGAAGAACAATACATAAAAAATCAAATTGAAAGTTTTCAGATTTGCATTTTTAGCATAGTATTCAAGGCAGGCATAAATGAAAGTGCATGCAAAAGGAACAACAAGAAAAAAGGAGATTTCTTCTATGGGTAAGTTACCGATATAAACATCCACCAAATAATCTGGATTGAATCCCCAAAACTCGTATACCGTGAAAACCTCATCCCAAATTAGGTAAGGAATTGCAACAATGACAGCCGCTAATAATGCCCATTTCCATTTAGCAACAAAATGCACCTTTTTGTCAAAACTCAGTGCTATTGGTCCCAGTGGAGTTAGCAACATTAATATGAGGTAGATATTATCGATAACTACTGCCTAGTGTTTTTGCTCAGTAAGAAATTTTTTAGGAACGAACAGCATCCCAAAACTACTGCCTTCTTCTTTAAATCGATTCTTATGATGCACCTTATGGGCTTTTCTGATTGCTCTGAAATATGCATTGTCCGTTTTATCGAACCATTTAAATCTTCTGTGGATTAAAACGTCATGGATTAGGAAATATACCAAACCGTAAAGCGCTATTCCGGCCCCGACTCCAACTGCAGGCCAAACTTCCCACATTACACCTAACATGATACAAAGCCATGATGGGACAGCATAAATCAAAAAGAACAAATCATTTTTTTCAAAAACCCCAGGTTTAGGCTGATGATGATCTTCGTGCAGATTCCAAAGCAAACCATGCATGAGAAATTTATGTGTGAACCATGCCATGAACTCCATTCCGAAGAACGCAATCAAAATAGCTAGTATGGTTAGAAAGATCGTCATTATATAGCGAAAGTCAAGATAGAGAAAAAAGCAATCCATATCCAAAACAGCTGAAAAGCAACTTTGTTTTTGTTTTCAGTGAACTTAAGATAAATAAACGCAAATAAAGTCCCGAAGACGAACCAGCAAACGTAATTATATAAAGGAATTTCACCTCCCACCCATTGCCATAGGCCATATGAAACGGCAACTTGCTCTATCAAAACATCCATCAGAACTGTCAAAAGGCCAGCCAAAATAGCTTGCGAATACATGGGACTCTTAACAAACCTGCTTATGTTTGCTGCACCCGAGACGGTGGCATACCAGGTAGCGCCCATGAAAATGGGTGTTCCCTTCAACAATGGCCCCATTGCGGTTTCATATTCATACTGACCGAACAGGTAGCCTGTTTGAACACCAATGAGCTCGATAACATAACCAACAATAAAAATGACTAAGAATATAAGGAGTGATTTTCTTCTGTTCTGTTCTGCAATGAGAACCATTAATGCAGAACCCAAAATAGTGAGGTATGACAATTCTGGTGCCGTATCTAGATACAAGAATAGACCTATTCCAACCGCATGAAATACAATCAAAATTATTCCGAAATATGAAATTGTTTTAGCCATTCTTCTCCATTAATTCATCAACGATTTTGGCAGAATTAAGTACCAGTGGGATTCCTCCTCCTGGGTGAACTGATCCGCCTGCAAAATACAAGTTTTTATGCTTTTTACTCTTATTTCCGTGCCTAGTGAAAGAGGAGGTCTTGGTATTGAATGATGCACCGTAAAGTGAACCCATGAAAGAGCCGGTATCTTTTCGAATTCTTTGCATATCCCACCTTTCTTCATGCAATATTTTATCGGTCAAATCAATATTGATGTGCTTCTTAACTCTTGCTTTAATTTGACTTCTCAGGCGTTCTAATTCTTCGTCAGAGGGCTGAGTACCAGCTGGCGCATTAATCATCACAAACCAATTTTGACCGTTTTTTGGTGCCGCATTATCTTCTACCGCCGAACTATTATGAATATAAAAGGTTGGATCATCTGGAATTACTTTTAAATCAAAAAGCTGATGGAATTCTTTTGGATAATCAGCTGAGAAGAGGATATTATGTAATCCTATTTCGGGATAATTACCCTCAATTGCCCAATAAAAAACCACTGCAGTAGTCGATCTCTCTTCGTCTTGATGTTTAGCAATCATCTGGTCATCTGGCATCACATCCTGATAAAAATTCACATGGTCAATAGCACAAATTAATTGATCGGATGTTACAGTATCGTCCATTAAGTGAACGTCAAACTTGTCTCCGGATTTAATGACCTTTGTAGAAGGTTCATCTCTCCTAATCTCAATACCTACTTCGGTTGCCAATATTTCGAGCGAATCAATAATAGCTCTCATCCCTCCTATTGGGAAATAAGTGCCAATATTTAGTTCGAGGTGAGGTATCATAGAATACAACCCACTCATTTTATAAGGATTAGAACCATTATAAGTTCCGAAACGATTGAATAATTGGACCAATTTTTCATTCCCTAACATCCGCTCATTGTATCTATTTAGCGACAGAAGCATTTGACGAGAGGCAAATTTGGGGTATTGTTTCAAGATTTCTCCTTTAAACAAATCTGTAAACCCTCGCTTTGGTGCGGCAATGAAAAGATCACCGATTGCTTCATATGTGTTTGCAATTTTTTTAATGTATTTCTCTACTTTCTCAACTTCTTGTTCAGTGAAAAAATCCGCCAGTGCTTCTTGTCTTCTAATTGGATCTGAATGAAATATAAAGTGGGTGCCATCTGGGAAATAGTAACGGCAGTTCTCATCAATCAATTGATAGTTGAAATAGTCTTTTGGATTTTTACCATAGAGCTCAAATAGTTCATCAACCAATTTAGGAAGTGTAAACAAAGATGGCCCTTTATCCCAGCGATATCCTTCCCATTCATAAACATCTAACTTACCTCCGATATGATCATTCTTTTCTAGGAGTAAAACTTTCTCGCCTCTCTTTCTTCTTCTAAGAGCTGAAGCGATTCCGGCAGGTCCGCCGCCAATAATGATGGTATCGTAATGATTAGGGCTCATTGCTTTAATACTGCTTTAACCGTGTTTTTAAAATCAAATGACCAATCTTGCTGATCTAATTTAGCTAGGATTATTTTCTTATCTGCCGCCATATCTTCCTTATATCCCAAAAAAAAGGGGCTTCCGTTTTGAACAGCAAACCTAATATATCTTAATTCAATTTCATTAGGATATTTTCTTATTACCTCCTCTAATTGGTTTTTTCCTTTTGAGAAATGACTCAA
>JBLFXO010000080.1:0-12079 GCA_047609865.1 Arenicella sp. | reverse complement strand
GTCTCTCAACATTTCTTTAGCCATCCCTCTGTTCACATATGCGTCAGCGAAATTTTTATCTAATGAGATTGCTTTATCAGCATCTTTCTTAGCTTCTTTGAATTTGCCGGCTTTGAAATAGGCGCCAGATCTATTGCTGTATGCTGGAGCGTATCCAGGATTGATTTCGATACATCTCGTAAAGTCTTTAATCGCATCATCCCAACGTTCCATTTTCATTTCAGTAACACCTCTGTTATTGAAAGCCAAGTAAAATTTAGCATCAATACTAAGTGCTCTATTGAATGCTGCTAAGGCGTCATCATATGATTTCATCTTAGTTTTAGTTGTGCCAATGTTGTTCAATACAAATGCCAAACCTTCGTTCTTTTTCGCCGCTATTTCATAGTCTGCAATAGCTTTCGCATATTCTCCAAGCATTCTGTAGCAAGAGCCTCTATCGTTATAGGCATAAGCGTCATTCGGGCTCAATTCGATTACTTTCGAGAACTTACTAGCCGCCCCTTCGTAATCTTTTTGCAAGAATCTTAAAGTTGCAAAATTGTAATAAGCCTTAGGGTTTTTAGCATCCAACTTAATAGATTTTTGATAATCCTTTTCGGCCGTTAAAAAATCCTTTGTCCCTTGATAAGCTCTGCCTCTTTGAAAATATGCTTTTGAGTAAGATGGCTTTTTGTCGATTAAAGCGTCTAAGGTTTTGATAGCGTCCTTATACTTTTCTGACTTGTTTTGAGCAATCCCCATGTTGTATAATGCAGGAGTGAAATTATTATCAGAAGCATAAGATTCTTTGAATTTGCTAATCGCTCCTTCATATTTCTTTTGCTTAAATAATTCGATTCCTGCATTGTAAGCAGTTTGAGATTTCTCAATAGCCGCATTCGTTTCATTGAGGTTTGCGATTGAATCGCGGTAGGCCATTTCTTCTGGTGTTAGTTCGTCATCTGGCTGAGCAAATGAAACTAACCCTAAGAAAGAAATAGCGAGGGTTAACATTATTTTCTTCACAGTGTTTATTTTTTTTATTGGAGCATGAAAATAACTGAAATTCCCTTAAGACAAGGGTTTTCGGCTTTGGAGTTATCAACAGTTGTTAACAACGCTAGCTCTAAATTGGTTAATACGAATTAGGGATAAGAGAATTTCGTGCCAGAAACTTATTGAAGGTCAGTATCGAATATGTCAAATTGCATATAAATGCTCTTGCTATTGGGTCCGGTTAAGAAGCTGGTCCAGTTTCCACCAACATATAAATCCTTTATCAGTGTCTTTCCTTCAAAAGAAAGTGAATCATTATAAGGTTGAAAAGGTAATGATGCCGGAGCCTGTCCGAGGTATGATTTGGCTTTACCTTTTGCAGAAATGTCTTCCATTATAAAATCGCCTGGCTGAATTTCTTCTGTTAACACCATAGTATTAGTGGTGTCAGGAGACCATATTTGAAATATGAAAGAAGAATTATTCTGAATTTTCACTTCTTGATTGTGTGAATAGCTGCACGCGAAGAGAATTAAAGTGATAGAAGAATATAATAGATGTTTCACAGGCCAAGTATCTTTAAAATACCTGACGGATAATCTCGAATATAGGTTGGGTTTTTAAGCTGAGTTATTCTTTCTTTCCGAAAGTGAATCCCATATTAATGCCTGTCGAGAAGATATATTCCTTGATTGGAGTTTGTCCTGAAATTGAATTGTATCCAAATTTAAAATCAGATCCAATGTAAAGTTCATTATTGTTGGCGAAGGGTACAAATAAAAAATTTAACTCAATAGCCCCTTGTCCTATATATCGACTGTTTCCATAGCTACCTGAGGTTACATCCTTAACTGTTTCTGTTGGGAATATTTGCTTTGAAAATGTCGAAGATCCTATATAAAAATTATGTGTCGCACCAAAATTAATTTCCATAGTATTTTTGGTAAAAGGTATTTTCATTGAAAATAATGTCGGGACCCCTATGCAATGAGAGAACTCATTAGCCACAAAGGAGAAAAGAAGAACCGCACCTCCACTTGTCAAGGAGTAGAAATCACCTTTCGTTTTGTAGCCTTTTAAATCATAAGAAACTCCACTTTTCAATCCGATTTTATTATTGAAATTTAACTTGAAGTCGAAACCTATCCTTGGTCTAAAATCGACTTTTTCGAGCCTTTCACGACTATCAACGATTAACTGGTTTATACCTAATTCGTCATTGTTTTTGTCAAATGAAAGTGCTCTATATTGAAGACTGCATCCAGTTGAAATGCCATATTGAATTTTCATTTGTGCGTCTGAAGAATTAACCGCAGTTAGCCCCAAAATGAAAATTGATATTTTCAAATGTTTAAGCATGAGCTCTAATCCTATCCATTATTCTATTAGCAAGTTCATTCGCTTTGTTTTCATCTGCACTTTCAGAATAGATTCGGATGATTGGTTCTGTATTACTCTTTCTTAAATGAACCCATTCAGACCCGAAGTAAATCTTAACACCATCTGTTGTGTCTACTTCTTGAGCAGAAAACTCTTCTGCAACATTTGCAAGAATGCCATCTACATCCATTCCAACCTCTAATTGAATTTTATTCTTAGAAATGAAGTAGTTAGGGTAAGTATTTCTCAATTCCCTCACAGACATTTGTGATTTTGCCAAATGAGTCAAGAATAAAGCGGTACCAACTAAAGCGTCTCTTCCGTAATGAGATTCTGGATAGATGACTCCACCATTTCCTTCACCACCAATTACCGCATTAGTCGCTTTCATTTTATTCACAACATTCACTTCACCAACGGCAGCTGCCTCATAAGAACATCCTTCATATCTTTCAGTTACTTCTCTTAATGAAATAGTAGAAGATAAATTTGATACTGTATTTCCCGGCGTGTTTTGCAATACGTAATCTGTGATTGCTACGAGTGTATATTCTTCTCCGAACATTGAACCATCTTCACAAACAAAAGCAAGTCTGTCTACGTCTGGGTCAACTACAATTCCTAAATGAGCACCAGTCTCTTTAATCTTATCTGAAATAACTGTTAAGTTTTCAGGTAATGGTTCAGGGTTGTGAGGGAAGTGGCCTGTTGGCTCGCAATATAGTTCAGTAATATTCATCACTCCTAAAGACTTTAATAGCCTAGGGATAAAGATTCCGCCAGTTGAGTTGACACCGTCAACTACAACACTGAAATTAGATCTTCTAATCAATTCAGCATCTACTAATGGTAAGTCAAGCACTGCTTGAATGTGTTTTTCAAGGTAACTGTCATCTTTTGTCAAAGATCCTAAATCATCAACTTCAGCATAGTTAAATGCGTCTTCTTCTGCTAGCGCAAGAATCTTTTTACCATCAGTATCTGTAATGAACTCTCCTTTTTCATTTAAGAGTTTAAGCGCATTCCATTGTTTTGGATTGTGACTAGCCGTAATAATTATTCCGCCTTGTGCATTCTCCAAAGGTACAGCAATTTCAACTGTCGGGGTAGTGGAAAGCTCTAGATCAATCACGTCAATTCCTAAACCTTGTAATGTGGCTGCAACAATGTCGCTAACCATTTGGCCTGAAAGCCTGGCGTCTCTACCTATAACAACTTTCGTTGTGGATGAGTCGCTTCTTGCCTTGATCCAAGTTCCGTAAGCTGATGCAAATTTCACAGCATCTAATGGAGTTAAAGCTTCTCCTGGCTTTCCTCCTATTGTTCCTCTGATTCCAGAGATTGATTTTATTAAAGTCACGTGGTAAGTTTTGTTGAACAAATATAAAGGATAATAATTCTACATCAGAAATGACTTATTAAGTTCTGAAGGTGGATAATTGAATATAAATAAATACAGGCAATTCAATGTGAGTCAATTAAATTCGTATTATTGCATTCAAGTTCTTGTGTGATAATTCATATCTCACATATATTTATCTCACTTTTCAGATTATTATCGAATATCAAATCACTTTATGAATAATTCAGAATTAGGCACTAAAAAAGTAGCCGAATTAAGAGAAATGGCAGGACAATTAGGTGTTGCTGGAGTAGACAGAATGAAGAAAGACGACCTTATTACTGCAATTGGCAATGATGGAGGGTCTTCTGATTCAGAAAGTGCTGACAAACCAAAACGTAGACGTTTGAAGAAAAATCCTGAAGATGATTTATTTTCTAATGACAAGCCAACTAAGAAAGTTGAGGAGAAGGTAGAGGCAAAAGCTGAAGAAAAAGTAGAAGAAAAGCCTGAGGCGAGAGCTGAAGAAAAGGTGGAAGAGAAAGCTGAAGAAAAGGCAGAGGTGAAGTCTGAAGAGAAACAAGAGGAGAATTCTGAGGCAAAAGCTGAAGTGAAGAGAGAGCCAAGGCATCAGCCAAATAAAAGACCTGAAAAGAGAGATAGAGAAAAGGATTCAAATCAATCTGACAATAAATCGTCAGATGCTTCACAGAACAAAGAGGAGAAGAATGATCGTCCTGAAAGAAGAGATAACAATAGAAAACAAGGGAATAATCCAAATCAGAAAAAAGGAGGACATCCGAATAAACGTAATCCTCAAGAAGATTTTTACGGATACAATTTTGATGGTTTAGTAGTAAGCGAAGGCTGTTTAGATATGATGCAAGACGGATATGGTTTCTTGCGTTCATCTGATTATAGTTATTTGCCATCACCAGATGATATTTATGTTTCGCAATCTCAAATTAAACTTTACGGTTTAAAAAGAGGTGACACTGTTAAGGGGGCTATAAGACCTCCAAAAGAAGGTGAGAAGTATTTTCCACTTATTACAATTGAAAGTGTAAACGGAAGAGACCCTTCATTCGTTAGAGATAGAGTTCCATTCGAATATTTGACGCCATTATTTCCTCAAGAAAAGTTCACGATAACTGGTCATAAAGACGAGTCAATGTCGACTAGAGTGATGGATTTGTTTGCTCCGATTGGAAAAGGACAAAGGGGAATGATTGTAGCACAACCTAAGACGGGTAAAACGGTTTTATTGAAAGATGTTGCGAATGCAATTGCAGCAAATCACCCTGAGGCTTATTTGATCGTATTATTGATTGATGAGAGACCTGAAGAGGTAACTGATATGGCTCGTTCAGTAAATGCGGAGGTTGTTGCCTCAACATTTGATGAACCGGCAGATAAGCACGTTAAGCTTGCTAACATTGTTTTAGAGAAATCTAAGAGAATGGTTGAATGTGGACATGATGTAGTTATTCTTTTAGATTCTATTACAAGGCTGGCTAGAGCCTATAATACTGTTCAACCTGCTTCAGGTAAAGTACTTTCAGGTGGTGTTGATGCAAATGCTCTTCACAAGCCAAAACGTTTCTTTGGTGCTGCTAGAAAAATTGAGAATGGTGGGTCATTAACTATTCTTGCCACCGCATTAGTTGATACAGGATCAAAAATGGATGAGGTGATTTTTGAAGAATTCAAAGGAACTGGTAATATGGAGCTTCAGTTAGATCGTAAGATCTCAAATAGAAGAATCTATCCTGCTATTGATATTCTTTCTTCAGGAACGAGGCGTGAAGACCTGTTAATGCAAAAAGAACACTTGCAAAGAATTTGGGTATTGAGAAAGTATCTTGCAGATATGAACCCAATTGAGGCAATGGTATTTGTTAAGGAAAGAATGGAAGGAACCTTATCTAACGAAGAGTTCTTGATTTCAATGAATGGTTAATTTATTTAACCAAAACAAAGAGAATACCTATTCCGAGTATCAAACTTATTAGAATGTTTAGAATCGCTAGACCATAAAACTGGTCCTGCATTAATTTTAAGGTCTCAACACTGAAGGTCGAGAAGGTAGAGAATCCTCCACAAAAGCCAATTAAAACTAGGTGTTTAACCCACTCTTGCTCTTGCAATTTATCTTTCGTGAAATAGATTGTGAGTCCTAGAACTAAGCATGCAATGAAGTTGGCAGAAAGAGTTCCTAAAGGAAATTCGCCATTATACATTTTCATTGAAAGCTTTCCAACTCCAAATCTAGAAAGACTCCCAAGTCCTCCACCCACAAAGATCAATGATATTATACTTAATGTATTCACCTATTGAGATACGTTAGTTTCGACATTTAGTTTTTGGCTCAATTTCCAAACTGCCCAACCAATTAATAATCCAAGTGCAGATCCTACTAAAATATCAGAAGGATAATGAACTCCTAAATAGATGCGGCTGTACATTACAAGCATGGCCCAAACAACTAAGAGGCACCACTTTTTGTTCAGGTTTTTGAAGGATAACAGGATGAAGAATCCAATTGCAGAAACGTTTGCTGCATGGGAGGAGACAAAACCGTACATACCGCCATAATAGACTTCTCCATTTGGTTTCATGACATTGTGTACGAGACCTTGCAGCTCCACATTATGGGAAGGTCGATATCGAAGGAAGACGTTTTTAAAGAGGTGTACCGAAGTTAAATCTGCCAACAACACGCATAGGCCGGCACCGCCTAAGATGATGAGAGCGAACCTCATTCCTTTCTTTTTAAAGGCGTAGTAAAGCATGAAGGCGTAAAGCGGAATCCAGACATATGTAGTACTGATGTACCACATGATGGTATCCCCAAAACTTGAATGCATGCCATTCAAGGCTAAGAATATGGATTTATCTATTTCTTCTAAACTTTCAATCACAAGCCAAAATTAATCTAATAAATAAAAAACGGGCAATTGAATTAACAATTGCCCGCTTCAATAAATATTATTGTAGACTATTTAACCACTTCTAATCTTTGGTTAACTATGGTTCCGTCAGTTAAGGAAACATTAATCACATAAATTCCAGATTCAAAATCACTAAGTCCAATTTGAATAATGTTTGAATTAGATACTTCCGTGTAAATTAACTTTCCACTTAAGTCATAAACATTCAATTTAGCGATTCCTGTTGCAGATTTGATATTCAATACGTCTGATGCAGGGTTCGGGAAGATTTGTAAATCATTACTTTCTTCAACGATTGCCGCCGGTTGGTCACAAGTTGATTTTGTAATTGACTCAACACAATTAGATGTCCATCCAAAAACAGTATCTGTTAACGTTACGTTGAAGGCGCCAGCTGCATAGGTATGTGTTGGTGCAAGTCCAGTTTCTGTAGCAGATGCATCACCCCAATCCCAAGTGTACTGATTTCCTTCAGTTCCTGCGAATGCTTCAAAAGAATACATTCTATTAGAAGCAACAGATGTACTCATGTGATTTGCAGTTACGTTTCCACCATCTTGACAGTTTGGAGTAATTGAAAAATCTGCCGTTAAGTCATACTCAACATATGGGTACATGAACATATCAGCATCATATGGACTTCCTCCAACGCTTACGTTATATGCTCTTAACCAAGTTCCACCAATCAATGCACTTGCTAGCCACTCTTGACCACCATCAAATGCCAAATAGTCATTTGAATACATGTTGATCCCGTTGGCATCATCATTTGTGATTACGATTACGTATGCTCCTGTAACTGTTACTGGAACAGAGAATGTTGCAGATTTAGTTAGTAAGATTAAGTTTCCACCATAAAAGTTCGTGTCAACCGCAACGATTGCAGAAGCTAAAGCTGCTCCTGTTGGCAAAGAATCTGCCCCGGCACTATAAACTTCAACGTCAACATTGATAGAAGTTCCACCCACATCATCAACTTTCACAGCAATGAAATCAACTCCGCTAATTGTTAAATCTTGAGGAGCATCAAAATATTGAGCCATAGCAGATGCTGAGGTCACGTTATTAATAGTAAGTCCACTTGTACCAGTCGCCTTGGCTGAATGATAAAGAACGGTGTCAACACCACAAGTAACAGTTCTGTCCTGACTTACCCTACGGTAAATGTCTTCAGGATTAAAATTTGGGATACGGTCTGCAGCCTCTACTTCTTGAGCAAATGACATAGATCCTAATCCAATAAATAAACTAAGTAATAATTTTTTCATAAGGTTCAATTTAGAATTGAACCAAAACTATGAATAAATCGGGGGTTGAAATTATCAAGCAGCTGTAAAGCCGTTGTTTTTTAAACAATTAGCTTTGTGATTCTGCTTCCTTTTTAGCAAGAGGTGCTTATAGTATTCGTCTTTCTTCTCAAGGTTCTTACTTGGGAACTAGAAAGAGTATTTTGCAAAAAGACTTTACTTCTTTAGCTAAAGAGAATTCTCATTTGCCTTTCCGAATTTCCTTTTAAGAAGCATTGATGTGATCAATGCTATACCTAATATGGTCATGTAGACAACATAATGTTTTACATGCGTCCCATCCGATCTTCTCGCCCAAACATCAGTCAATTCAAAAAGCATAACCCAGGAAATTGATGCAGTAATTATCGCACTAGCCGCCACAATGCCTCTGTGCAGATGTTTGAAAATGGCTCCAAGGTTTATTCCGATTAAAAGCAAGAGGATAACATAAACGGACTGCACGCATCTTCGCCAAAGTTCAATGCATAAATTTTCCTTGGCATCAATTCTATATTTGGTCATCATGAGTTTCATTCTGGCCATATCGGCAACTCTTCTGTAATGATATGGTTCTCCAATTAATTGAGAAGTATCTGCTTTTATTTGCTCTTGGGTAATAGCGCTCTCAGATAAATCTAACTCATGGAGCAGAGAGTCGATTTTAGACGGTTCTGTCATGTTCTTGATATATCTAACCGTTTCTAAATCTAAAGAGTCTATGGACGCTTGAACTGTGTCTAATTGATGAAAGAGATGGTAAGAAGAAATGGAATTGTAACCGGATTCAAATAAAGACTCATCAAAGCGCTCTAAGGATTCATTCTCTGGTTTGAGCTGAATGTCATACATCAATGATTTGTACGCAATAGAAGCCTTTGGGTGTCTCGTGTGAATGAATTGAAAAGCAAAAAGAAATCCGAGAAAAATAACAATCAAGTCAAGTTTCGAACTTTTGTTCTTAGCGTAAATTTTGCTGAGGAATCCCCAAATGAAAAAGAGTAGGGGGAGCAGTGCAAATAAGTGGAAGTAGCTTCCAAGAAGGTATATTTCAAATATTACATCCCAATCTAAGTTTTTGCCAATTATGTCTGTGCTGAATTTATCATGAAGGATGAATGCACCCAGAATGAGAACAGTAATATAGAGGATGATGAAAGTTATGATTCCCCGCCAGCTGAAAAATGTGCTATTGAAATATTTCTTCATTGAGTCCTAAGATATGTATTCAAAAAAAAAACACCTCTCAAATAAATGAGAAGTGTTTTGCATAATTTAATTGAATGTAGATTAACCGAAGTCATCAAAACGAACTTGTTCTGGTGGTACTCCCCATTCATCACACATATCTAATATTGCTTGATTCATCATTGGAGGCCCACAGAAATAGAATTCAATGTCTTCTGGTGCTTCATGATGATTTAAGTATTGTTCGATAACCGCGTTGTGAACGAATCCTGAGAATCCATCACCATCTGGGTCTTCCATGTTTTTCTTTTCAACCCAGTTATCAGTTTCTAATGCGTTAGATAACACCATGTAGAATTTGAAATTCGGGAATAAGTCTTCTAGCTCTCTGAAATAGTGAATGTAGAAAAGCTCAGCTCTTGATCTACCACCATACCAATAAGTTACTTTTCTACCAGTTTTCATGGTTTTGAATAACTCATAAAGGTGAGATCTCATTGGAGCCATTCCGGCACCACCACCAATATAAAGCATTTCTGAATCAGATTCGTTGATAAAGAACTCTCCATAAGGTCCTGAGATAATTGCTGGGTCACCATCTTTTAAGTTAAAGATGTAAGAAGATGCAATACCAGGATTGATTTTCGCCCATGTTCCAGTCTTACTGTCAAATGGTGGAGCTGCAACCCGCACGTTCAGCATAATCTTTCTTCCCTCAGCAGGATATGAAGCCATTGAATATGCACGCACAGTATCCTCGTCATTTTTCATAACTAAGTGACGCATTGCATAAGGTCCTTCTGACCAATCTTTTTCAAACTTCTGTGGTTCACCTGGGTGATCTGTTGGATGTGCAGTCACATCCATTTCAGAGAACTTAGTTTCACATGGTGGGATCTTAATTTGGATGTATCCACCCGCCTTGTAATCCATATCCTCAGGAATCTCAACAATGAACTCTTTAATGTAAGTTGCAACGTTAAAGTTTGAAACAACTTTCGCTTCCCATTCTTTAACTCCCATTATCTCTTCTTCAACATGGATTTCCATGTCTTCTTTCACTTTCACTTGACAACCTAAACGCCAGTTATCAGCAATCTCTTTTCTTGAGAAATGCGGTTCTTCTGTTGGAAGGATTCCTCCACCACCAGAATTCACTTGGCATAAACATTGAACGCAAGTTCCACCTCCACCACAGGCAGACGGTAAAAAGATTCCGTTATTTGATAATGTGCTTAAAAGCGTGTTACCACCATCAACTTCAAGCTCATGCTCTCCGTTAATTGTAATCTTAATTTTTCCCGCAGGAGAAATCTTCGCTTTAACAAATAGTAATAGACTTACCAATAGTAGAATAACTATCGTGAAAACTATTATCGTGATTAATATTACTGGTCCCATTTCTAAGTATTAATTTTCTTCAACGTTAATATCGTATATCATTGATGTAGGTTCAGAGTCTGAATCAGCATCATCAATTACAGTCGTAGTATTTCCATCATCTCCACAAGGTTCTTTCTCTGCTTCAGCATAATTTAATCCTGAAAAGCTCATGAAAGCGATTCCCATTAAACCAGTTGTTACGAAAGTGATTCCTAATCCTCTCATTGGAGCAGGAACATGTGAGTATTTGATTTTTTCTCTAATTGCTGCAATAGCGACAATTGCTATGAACCATCCAATACCTGAAGAGATACCGAAGTTAGTTGCTTCACCAATTGTTGAGTACTGTCTTTCTTGCATGAATAAAGCTCCACCAAGAATAGAACAGTTTACTGCGATAAGTGGCAAGAAAATTCCCAATGCACCGTAAAGCGCAGGAGCAAATTTCTCAACGAGCATCTCAACCAATTGTACAATTGAGGCAATTACCGCAATGAACATAATGAAGGAGAGGAAACTCAAATCCATGTCCGCATAAGATGGGTCTAACCAAGTTAGTGCTCCTTCTTTCAGTACGTAGTTTTCAAGTAACCAGTTAACTGGCACAGTTACAGCAAGTACAAAAATTACCGCAGCACCAAGTCCAACTGCTGTCTTAACAGTTTTTGATACAGCCAAATAAGAACACATACCTAAGAAATAGGCAAAAATCATGTTCTCCGAGAAGACTGCTTTTAGAAATATATTAATGTGATCTACCATGTTTTATTGCTTAATGTTCTTCAATTAATTTAGTATTTCTAGCTCTCTGAACCCAGATGATAATACCAACCGCGAATAATGCAAATGGTGCAAGGATTATAAAGTTGTTGTCCATATAACCATATGCGTAGAGGCCGTCTCCTTTGATTCTATCTCCGAACAATGTCATCCCGAAGAATTTCCCCGACCCTAATACTTCTCTAAATAGAGAAACCAATACTAATATAACTCCATATCCGACTGTGTTGCCAATTGCATCTAATAATGATGGCCACGGCTTGTTCGCCATTGCGAATGCCTCAAAACGACCCATTATAATACAGTTTGTAATAATCAGTCCTACGAATACAGATAGTTTCTCTGCTACGTCTGGCATAAATGCTTTCAGTACTTCGTTTACAATAATTACTAATGATGCTACAACAACTAATTGAACGATAATTCTGATTCTAGATGGAATCAAATTTCTCAACATTGAAATAATCATGTTACCTGCTCCAAGCACAAATAGTACGGAACCTGTCATTACCAATGCTTGCTCAATTGAAACTGTAATCGCTAATGCTGAACAAATCCCTAAAACCTGAATAGTTACGGGGTTGTTATCATCAAGCGGTTCAATCATTAACCTTTTGTTCTTCTTAGAGAACAAAGGCTCTTTTGGCGCTTTTACTTTTCCTTCGCTCATAATTATAAAGTTTTAAAGTAAGTTGTGTAAACAGAAAGCGTTCTGTTCACCATTTCTTCAACACCTTTGGAAGTAATAGTACCTCCGGTGATTCCATCAACTTTACCGTTTCCAACAATTT
>JBLFXO010000079.1:0-12317 GCA_047609865.1 Arenicella sp. | reverse complement strand
AAGTAAATTCTGTGCTCTTACAATCTCAATGTTTTTAATTCCATTGACATCTAGAATCAGCCTTTTGAGGTCATTGATAGAAATAGCCCCTGAGGTTAATATTTCTTCTGCCGAATAAAAGGTGTCCCTAGGAACATTCTCTTTCGTTCTCGGATAGAAGATATCTTCAATTTTGTAATCTGCTCTGTAAGCCAGTTCAGTAATCGCGAAACATAAAATTTCAAGGGTCGTAATTCCCGGATCATGAATATTGTAATCTGTCCAACGTTTTCCTGTTAATAATTGAAGCTCTGCGATTGCCTTCTCTTTGAGATGTGCCACATCAAAAACATCTTGAGAGCCTGATGTATCTTCTATCGTAAGATATTCATGATCTTGCATGGCAATTTAATAATTGGTGTTAGTTATCCTTATCTATTTTGTGCTCATTTGCCGCAGCATTTGCACTTAAATGAACTTTCTCAATCAGTTTATACACATCTTTGAAAGCCATAGAACCGAGTGCTTCGATTATAATGTTCGCTTCGCTTGGAGTTAAATCAATCTTAATATTTGGATTCTTTGAATCACTCATTATTGAGAAGTTTAGCGACATTGTAACGAATCATTACATTTTCACCGTAATTCTTTTTTGACCTTATTTGAAGCTGGTAATTAAAATATGTTCCAGCCCAACGTATGTCTAAGTTATTTTTCAAGCTTCCGTATCTTCCTGTAGTTTTTGTTATACCAGGTTTAGACCCACCAAATGTAGCTACAGCAATTGCATGAATAATTGCATGCGATCCTTTTTTCCCGGTACTTGCAACGACTTCAAAAGCATTGTATTCTGTTAAATCTGTTAAAATGTCGTGCCATTGCGAATCAGCAGGCACTTCACCAAATGAATACAACCCTTGTCTCCCTTGAGAAGAAATCATACCGTTGACATCCAACTTAGATTCAGGTTTGGTAATACCAATCCCTACGTTTCCACCTTTCTCAATGAATATTCGACTTCCTCCATTAGGTTCACCAATGTTGAAGCCTTCATTGCCGTCTTCCGTTTTTTGATTGATATACCAATTAGGGTTTAGGTCACTGATATTGTCAAAAAAGGACATTAATTCACCATTGACACCTTCAGAGCGGATCTTAAATCCTTCACCTTTTGTTTTATATATGCCGTCATCAACTTTATTAATTGATGAATCCAATAATTCATGGAAATCGCTTTCCTTTGGGATTTTGCCCTTAAGAAATAAATTTTTCAAATATGCCCTATTTTTTTCGGCCATTTACTAATCCAAATTGATGTAAAGATTAAAAGTAGAACTTTCTTTCGTAATCTCGTCTTTTGTCCCGATAATTCTATAATTTTTTCCGATAACCAAGTTCTTATTCTTGGATTCATCTTCGTCCTGTTCTTCCACAATATAATCAGTTTCAATCATCATCTCATTAATACCAAAAACATCTGTGTAATTTTCGTCATCATGAAGAGAGATTTTATGATTGTCATCACTCACTAAGATTGAAATTCCTGATGTTGGAATCAACTCTAAACTATTGGAAACCGCCGCATTATGGTTTACAATAACATCATTCACAACATGGTAAACTGAAAAATTCACCACATAATCTACATACTCCAGTTTATCCATAAAATTTAGGATTCTTGTACTTTGAATACTTTTCCCAAACATCATTTGCTCTTCACCTTTGGATAAAAACGGACTTAAGTATGACCTGATGTCATCATTCATTCTTTTTATGTAAAAAGTTGAATCGAAACCATCTCTAAATCGAACATTGAATTTGGTCCGAATTTTTTCATAAATAGGGTTTGTAATATTGACTTTTACGCCAAGCGGCATCCTCCTTTCCAAAAATTCTTTCATTTCAGTTAACTCAACCTTTGAAAAATATTTAAGAATCAATCTTCCTTTATCATTCGAAGATAATTTAGGGATCACAGTGACCAGAACTTGTCCTGGGGCAATTTCAAGATTTTCATCTGTATTTGGGAAACATTTGACTCGATACAAATCTTTGAATTGCTCAAGTAGCAAGCTTTCATAATCTCTTATTGAAACAGCTCGATCTTTATGTCTTAATCTTTCACTTATTCGTCTGTAAAAGAGCAGGTCTTTCTCTTTTCTTCTACCTCCAAAAGAACCATACTTTTGAAGTATAACTGATAGTCCAACTTTATCTTGTTGTAAATTTTTAATCTGTTGAGGATCAATATTTGGCTCCTCTAGTAATTCTGGATTAATGCATTTGGCTAAGACACAATTTGGAACTACATCCAATATTCCTTCTAAGAAATTATGACCACTAGCGCTTTCACATTTCAACCAGATTAAGTTTGGTGTGAAAAGGCTTGTTGTGTCAAAGGCTCCCCTCTCTATGTTGAGTTCAATTATTCCTGATTTTCTAAATCCTAATGTCGTATCGGCAGTTATTTCACTTGGATTCAGTTTAATCCAAACTGAATCATTCCAAACTGACCATTCGTGAACCGTATCGTCTGACTTGTCAGCACTGTACTCTGGGTTCAATTGAAATAGCATTGAGATAATTTGATTATCACTATTATGATTCAAGCCAAGCATTAGGTTTGATCCTTCCTTATACTTTGGTAAGAGCTCATCAGTAGACGTAATTTCTTGCTCACCAAAAGGGTGAACCTGCCTAAACATGAAATCATTAATAGACTTTAAATTATATGATCTTTTAATAATAAAATCCCCTGAAATACTCTTTAAAACAGGTATGTAGGGTTCATTGGGAAAAGGCAATAATTTTTTACTTTTGGCAGAAACCATTGCCGCATTGGTAACTAGTTCTGGATACTGATCATGTCCAAAAGCTACTAACGGATAACAGAGTTCCATTTTCACAAAACCGTATAATGATTGAGGAGAGAACTCCGTGACTTTCTTTTCTTGACTACTTCGTTTATCAATCTCTAAATGTCTTGTAGAAATTTCATTCATTCTGCGCATTGGACTTACAGATCTGTCTTCTTCTGGATTAGTAGTGACGAAAAGATCCATGACCTGTTTATTCTCAACAGGAAACCATCTTTTATCCCTCAATGCACTTATCTTGACTTTGAAACTTTCGTTTCCTTCAATTTCGTGGTAAGCTTTGTAATGTTCGTCAAACCCCCCATCAGTCCCTGGTAAACCTTGCCATTCTAATGACAACTTCAAATCAAGAACTGGGTAATTAAACATGGTAGGATGGCCAACATAAAAACCAGCACCTAAACCAGGTTGAGAACCAAATGGTTCAAAAGGAGAAGTTGGATCTAATGGGCCAAAATCATTACTCAATAACAAGTTTTTGACATCTATAATCTCCGCCTCCACCTCAATATTTTCAATCTCTAATTCATTAAACGCCGCATAGAGATCCATTTTACCAGCGTCAATCATAAACTGAAAAAATGGATACTCCTTCTTTTCTTCTCCTTCATTAGATTCTTCTAACGTAGTGATTGCCGGCTCAATAGTATCAATAAAGACAAGAATTTCAAAACTGTTTTTCCAATCATCAGTAGCGTTTCTGTTAATCGTGCATTCAACACGGTCAAGAGCTATTGAAATCATCTCTCCTTCAGTAGAATATTCAACATTAAATGATCTTTCTAAGATTTCATTAAATGCATTTGGTTCCATTTCCTCTATCAATAGAAGGTTTTCCAATTGAAATAGAAATTTTTGAAATGATTTTCCAGAACTTTGAAATTCGAAAGTAATTTTTCTGTATCCTTCTTCTAAATACAGGAGTTCACTTCCAAACTTGAAGCCAATTGAGCCATCTTTAATATCAGCGCCCTTTTGCTCGGTATTATTCTTTTGTCCAGCTCCACCTAGCCGGAATATCCTTTTTTCAGCCTCAAAGTTTTTAAAAGGCAACAATACTTGCTCAGCTCCTCCTCTCTGAATCAAAATAGCCTCTTCAATATTTAGTTCATGAACAAGTTTTGTTTCTTGAACTTCAAACAAAATGTCCTCTCCGTTTTCAGCCAATCCTGCAATTAGTTTATCGCCCTTTTGAATTTCAACTGCTCCTTGTCCTTCACTCACTTCAAAATTGACATGAACAAAACTCGCATCATTTTCCTGTGGTTTAATTCTTAATATTTCTCGATAATAATGATCAAGATGCTTCTTAGTCAATTTATTTAACTCGCTGGCAGCTTCAGAATACAGCGACCTAAAAGTTAAAAGTAGGGCGATATGAGGACTCATTTCACCTGCTGTTGCAAGGTTTTTATCAAAATATTCTTGAGTAGTCGCAGCCACAACATCAAGCACTCTGAAAGCACTCAAAGCTAATTCTTCGGTTTCAGCCAAATGTAAATCAATCGGACTTAAATCACTTTCTTTTATTTCAGCATAAGTGTCAAAATCAGTGGTGAACCAATAATTTCCAAACTCTCCTTTAATACTTTCTGTAAGAGCTTCTCCTATGTATTTTTCTAAAATCACCAATAGACGTGTAAGAGAAATACTCATCCTCACTGAAATAATCTTGACAAGCTCAGTATGCAGACTGTTATATGATGATAATTGAATCAAGTTTTGCTCAACGGTCACTAAAAGGGTCAAAAGTTCTTGCCCTTGAACAATTAGCGTGCGTTCTTTTATAGATTTTGAACGGCTTTTTCTTGCTTCAATTAGTTCTTTAAGAAGGACTCTATTAAGCTCTTTGGTTTTTATCGTACTTAAACGAAGTACCGCAAACGTTGGGTCTTGGACAAAGAATGTGGACCAATCTCCTTGCAGCTTGTTTTGGTCATTGTAAAAGGACAGTAATCGACTGTAATTACTCACAAAATGAATAAACTGGTCCAAGTCCATTTCATCTATTGAAAAATAATCAGGGTTCAGGCATTCAGAATCGCGTTCAAAATGGCTAAGGCCAGTATTATTTAAAGATTTCTTGTCCCTACTTAAATCAAACATACCTTACAGATCCGTCCCTTCTTTAACATAAAATGGATAAACCATATTGGTTCTGCTATTGGTAGCGCGGATAAGGTATCTCAAATGAACATATACCAAACCGTCTTTTGGAACCAACTCAAAACCTACCGCTTCCATAGTAATCCGTGGTTCAAAAAGAATAACCGCCGTCTTAATGATATCTCCAATCTTGGTCTTTAATGAAACAGTCAATACTTCAAAAGCTAATTCACTTATATCACATCCATATTCAGGATGCAAAAAACGTTCACCAGGAATTGTTCCAAGTAATATTACAAGGCTTTCCTTGATGTCCAAGTTGCCCGTACTCGTTCCTAAGGTAGATAACACCTTATCGAACTTTGGCGGAAAGGCCCAACCTTTACCTAAAAAATCTATATTTTCACTTTCTGAATCGATCTATCCTCCTATTTGAACAGTAGGACATCCCACCATTATTGTTCCACCATGTGCCGTTTTATCACCCATTCGTGCTGCTGGTTTACCACCAATCATTACTGTTGCGGACCCTTTTACTATAGCATCTGGTGGGCCTACACATAAACATTGTGAACCAACTGTTGCGGCAGGCATATTCGCTATCATAACCGTTGGAATTCCTGGTGGTAATATTGGACCGCCAACATGTGGGATTGGAGGGACCGCAGGAGTGACCATTGGGCATTGATGAAAATCTGTAATTCTTGCTGCTGCTGGCATCCTAATTTATTTTTACCATTGAGCCTTTAATAATTGCAATTGCACTGGTTTTTATTTCTGCACCTGCCTTTCCTTCTCCTGAAAACTTTGCCTTGGCTTTACTTGCAATGTTAACTCCTTCTATACTCACATCAGCCTTTGCTTTCAAATTAATCTTTTTAGTCGCGTCAAGTGTGATATCGCCCATTGACTTAATAGTTATTCCGGCTTTCTCCATGACAATAGTATTCTTATGCTGATCCTCTAAAGTAATGGATTTACCTTTATCATCTACGAAAATCTTATTGCCCCCTGGAGTTTTTATTTCTATTGATTTATCTTTTTCATTAATTGTGATTCTTACATCACTTTTGGAGATAATTGCTCTCTCTTCATTTTTAGCATCAGGCTTAATTGGTGGGACATTTTTCTTACTGTAAACTGACCCTAAGATGATTGGATTTCTTGGGTCATCATTTAGAAAACCAACGATTACTTCGTCATCAACTTCTGGCCAAAATATTCTACCCCGATTATTTCCTGCATCTTCAAACACCATTCTGGCCCAAACCTTTGTTTCTGCACCGCTGACAGGTAATGCTATCTGAATCCTATGTTGCGGATCTCCGTCTATTTTTAAGACCTTTCCAATTTGTAAACCACTCATTGCTGAGGTTAATCCACCAGCAGCTGGCGCTTGTACTTCAGGTTTCGCTACAAATCTTCGAGCTGACAATCCAAACTGAATGTGTGTCACCCAACCTTGGCCAGAGTATTCTTGTCTTAAACCAGTAACCATTACGACTCCACTATAATTTGTTCCTAGTCCTTTCAATTCAACCTCATCACCAAGCTTCAATACATTGTCCCCTAATATTTTAAGTCTGCCTCTAACCTTACTAACTCCTCCTTTAGTATAAGTTGATTTCCCCCAGGCATCAAGTTCTGATTTCGGCATTTCACCGCCATGGAATAATTCAACAGATGCAGGTGAAATAGCCTTAACCAGTTCAGCTTTTGCAAACCCAGTTTCTAATTGCTCAAAATCAGTTTTCTTTGCAACTGAACTAAGCAATTTTTGCGTATCCGAACTCCAGGTATGCGCTTCAACTTTTTTGAACTGTTCTTCAGAAGAAACTTCACTCTCAAATTCCATGATATCTAGACCAAAGGTATAGGTATCTGCCGCCGTACCTGTTAACTTTGCGTCAACAATATTAACATCAGCACCACTAAAAAGTACGTTTAAAGAATTCACTTCACAGCGCGTAATCAACAAATCCCAATCAGTAATATCATATTGTAAAAAAGTTGGATGAGCGACAAATGTAGCAGTTGAAGTTACCTTTGCAGTCAATCCATTCCCAGTGAAAAGTGCCTTAATTATATCCTCGTCAGTTTTCTCTTCAAAAAACTTGGCTTTTCTTCCTTTGGTTAGTTTTATAGTCTTGTGACTACAATCAATTTTTAATGACATTCCTCTTGTACCCAAAGATCTTATAGTACTGCTAATGATATTCCCTTTGAACACCTCAGCATTTATCCCTTTATACCCTAAGGAAATTGTGACTTCAGTACCAAGCTTAAATTGAGCCTCCACGCTTAAAACGAAATCTTGACTATTAGGATCACCATCAATCAAGACTATAGTTGCCGTAGGTATTCGATTTATTTCAAAATCAGTAGAAACAGAAATGATAGGGCCTTGAGAGTCATAACTCTTTGAGCCTATTTTAATAACATAAGATATGTAGCCTTCCTTTTCCATGCTGTCAATTAGAATCTACCTTTCAAGAGGAGGAATAATCAATTTAGACCCGGGTTCTAAATATCTTAAGGTCGTTAGTTGGTTTGCTTTGGCTAATTCCATGTAAAGAGAAACTTTACCATATATTTTATTAGATATTCCGGTCAAAGTCTCACCTTCGAGCACCGTATAGTAGTGCGTCATATCTGGTGATTGATTGTTTGCCTTTTTTAGGGCTAGTGCAATTGAAGATGAACTTTTAAAAGTCATTGTGACTTCTGCTCTCTGCAATTTTCCAACGAAGTCAAATTTTGTTTTCTTTACCTTAAAGTCACTACAAAATCCTTTGAAGATACTGTCTCCGTATATTACTTTAACAAAGGGAGGGCTATGATCTTCTCCTCTATATTCAAATACTACACCTCTCAACTTGTCAACTCTTGTTGCTACGTCCTTAGTGTCATCAGGCACAGATGGTAAACCAGCCAACAAACCAGCCACTTCTGTTGCATCAAACATAGAGTCGTGAATGATAAGCGGAATTTCTAAGGTCTCACAACCTTGGTTCTGAAAGACCGCTTTAGCTGCCGTTGAACCTGTAGCTTTTTGAATTTTCCAAGAGTTGGATTCATTTTTATTTAGTTCTGGTGGATTATAATCACCTACCCATTTCTTATCAGCAATTTCAGTCGTGCAATCAGGATCAGAGCAGGCCAAAAACTGTATTTCTGTTCCATTTAAACCTAATTCACCTTTGACCTTTGTAGCTAATGCTTGAAACATAATTCTATCGTCTATTTATCTTATTCATATAATCACTAACAAAATCTAAACATTCAGCAATAATTTCATCTCGAACTTCTTCTAATTTTGCCGCACAATTCGCATCTGAAGAACTAGAATCATTCCCACCATCAGAATCATCTGAGGCAACATTTGCTGCACTCTGCTCTTCATTGACAGTCGTTTTAATTACAAGTTCTTTAATTTCAATTGGCATATAATTCTACATATATATTTCCCAAAGTGGCATTGACATTCGTCATTTGGCTTTAACTACTTGACTACACTGACGAGTACATCTATATTAATCCCTGTGCAGCTTTTGCTGCGGCCATAGCAGCTTTAAAACCTGCTGACAAGTAAGACATATTTACCTGTTTGTAAAACCAGTAGTTAAAAGTAATCTTCTCTATAAGTATTCCAGCGTCCCCTGAGGCCATTGAGTCAAAACCTGCAGTTTCAAATTTAACAGGGTAAGCATCAAGGAATACCCAACTATATATAGGCAAATGCATTTCATCTAATGATGTTACTATAATGGGAATAGGCATTTTTTTTTGAGTCAACAATTGGGCTTCCATCCAATTAATAAGATATGAACCGTTAATCATGCCTCTTTCAAGAACTAATTGATCAAATTTTACTCCATTTGGAAAATACAGCTTTTGCCCTGTTCCATCAGTTTTAGATTCATCCATCAAGAATTCCATATTCATACCAGAAACTTTCTTGAATCCAACATCCTTAACGAACAAACCTGGCAACCCAAAATCTACTCGAAAGTGGAAGCTAGTCAAAGGAGGTCCTGCCGAAGCAAGCGGATTTATATTATCTAAAACACCCATATCATGAGATGACAATGCCCCAAAGAGGGGCATTGCATCAATCTAGAAAATTAGTTTATTGTTACTCGATAGAAACGCCTTCGTGGGCAATTTCCATTGTTTCGATAGCTACTTCACTACTATCAGACTTCATGTCAGGACTAGAGATTTTCTTAGGCCAAGCGTTGATCAATTTCCAAGTCATAACTGGAGCATGTTCTTCGTCTAGCAAGCTAATTGTAACATCTTTTCTCACAGGAGTATTCATTGCTACCTCATTGAACCAAGTGTAGTAATCTTTATCGTCTGCAAAAATTCCTTTTTTAATAGTAACGTCTCCTGACTTTCTTAGTCCAGACATTTTTTGCGTACTGAATGTTTGAGCATTTCCGTCTCTATATTCAATAACGTCTAATTCCATGTCTAAACCACTAACTTCAGAACAATTCATTATTTGTCCTCCAAGATCTACTGAAAAGTGAAAGCCCGGTAGTGGATAATTATTATCTGCCATTTTTTTTAAATTTTATTGTTTATAACTACTCTCTACTATCCTTCTTGAAGCTTGTGAGAAAACTTTAAGATTATAAATTCAGCAGGTCTCACTGCAGCCATTCCTATTTCTATATTCATTCTTCCTTCAAGGATATCTACAGCCGACATTGTCGTTCCAAGTCCAATGTTTACAAAAAATGCAGCATCAGGTGTTGGACCAGCTAAGGCTCCAGCTTTCCAAAGGTTTGTTAAATAATTTTCAATCATTGCTTTCACACGAATCCAAGTATTCACGTCATTCGGCTCAAATACAGCCCAACCAGTACTTAACTTAACAGACTGTTCAACCATGTTGAAGAATCTTCTTACTGAGATATATCTCCATTCGTTGTCGTTTCCAGCAAGTGTTCTTGCTCCCCAAACCAATGTTCCTTTTCCAGTAAATGGACGGATAGCATTAATTGATTTCCCTGCATTAACATCAACATTCAAATCTTCTTGTTGTTGATTATCAAGCTTCACCCATGGTGCAGCTGTCGCAGCTAAACTTACGTTTGCCGGAGCTTTCCATACACCTCTGTCGGCATCAACTTGTGCATAAACACCAGCTATCGCTCCTCCAGGAGGGAGCATTGCTGCCTCTTTTTGAACATCATTAACAATACTCTTATATAAAGCACTTGTATCATAAACTGATTTGTCAAGGCTTTCTTTAATCTTCTTAGTATCTGCTTTAATAGCTAGCATCAACTCAACTGTTTCTTCAAACAAGGCTTTAAGACCCATAACTGCTTTCTTGTGCTTAGTTGCATCATCTAAGTCAGCATACATTGCGTCAGAAGCTCCAGTTATCCCATAGTCAGGATAATCAGAATCTTTATTCACAACGCCAATAGCAGCACTTGCATCAATTGCAGCTAAACCACGACAGATATTTGAAGCCGGTCCGCTTGAATTAACTTTAATTTTCAGCTCATTTTCAACTAATCCGTTTACAAGACCAGCTCCTTTGAACTCAATAATTTTATCTATAATTTGCTTAATTACCTCCGCATATTGTTTCAACTCATCAGCCGTTCCGACCGCAGCTTCATCTACTTTGTAAAACGCAACATCTAAAGAAGCATCTGATCCTAATGGATTTGCTACGAAAGCAGTAATCGTTTCAACGTCAGTAATTGCCGTTTTAACATTATTGATAATACTTGAGTCATCTACTAGATCACCAAGGTTTATGTCTTCACCATCTTTATCCTTAAGAAGGATGTTTTCAAAACCAAAGCTTGTAGAAAGTGTAGATTGAACCCATGGGTAATAAGCCGCACCATATTTCAAGAAGTTAACTCCAATACCAGATCTGAAATTCAAAACAACATCTTCATCAGCTCTATCTTTATATCCTTCAAAGACATCAAGAACCGCAACTCTATCTTGTAGTTTATTGCACTGCATCAGCATTGCTTGTTGCAAAGAATATGCTTGGTCAGACTTTTCAATCAACATTGCATCTGGACACAATAGCATTGTTGGATGATCTTCTTTTTCAAGAACAGCAAGTCCACCAGACAAAGCATCAAAACTAACATCATCAGCGTATGAACCTACAGAAACTATGTAGCATTCACCACCACCGTTTGCGAAAAACATTCTAATACTATTATATAAGTAGTATTTGTTTTCGAATTCAACGGAGTCAACACTGTAGTCACCGTCAAGCTTAACGCTGATTTTTCCTAAATGTGGGGCTGCACCAAACATTTGATGATAGTCCAAAAGAGAAGTGACGTGCCTAGGTATATTCAAAAGACTTTTTCCAGCTCTCGTAGCTCTTTCGGTATACCCGATAAAAGCAGGAACTGCAGTAGGAACTTGACCAACCGAAGGAGGTAAAGTTGAGATTTCTTCGATATACACGCCAGGTGTTTTATAATCAGCCATACAATTTTATTGTTAATTTTTAGATATTAAGATTGTCCAAAATAACACATTAATTAAACAGTAATGTAATCAACCAGGACTAACTTATCAACAAGTTTTGAAGACTTTCCAATATTCTTTAAGGAAGGTGAACCAATGTTGATGAATTCCTTTTCACCGTCAATTTCTATGTACATTGAATAGTTCAGAATTTTTTGAAGTTTTATATCGGTGGTGCTGCAGAATAAATACTTGTCATCATTCTCTGTTAGTTCAAATAATATATCTCCATTTTCTTCTTTAAAGTCTATAGAGGAGATATTACTTCCAGGATCTAAGTATTTGAATTGCAAAGTATACTCCCATGATATCTTTCTAGCATTAAAAGTGAACTCTACATTCTGACCGAGTTCATTACTGAGTTCATAAAGAGCCATGCCATCAAACTGATCATCAAAATCATTTAGCATAAAAGTTTCATCCAGGACCCCATTTTTAGACAACTCCATTTTCCCTTCTAGTTCAGGCCTAACATTTTTTGACTCACCTCTTTCAACTTTATAATTCAGTTCTTCTTCTTGACTAGATTTCTTTAATTCAAAAACCGAAGATTCTTCATGACTTGAATTATCCAGAAAAACAAAGGCTTTTTTGAAAGGCAATAGCTGTAATTGACTATCACCCTCAGAAAGCTGAATTAGAATTTTTCTATCCTTGTTTGCAAAAAACTCACCTTCCGTTTTCATCTGAAACATTTCATCATTTCATTTGAAAAGAAAAACTAATTCCTTCTGGATGTCAATTTCAATTAGAGGAGACCAAACATCACCATCAATTAATCCCTCTTGAAGAATATAATAACTGTTTAACTGACGCTTAAATAACAGCTTA